>DASZWD010000061.1 GCA_035546775.1 Acidimicrobiales bacterium | reverse complement strand
CCCCCCCCCCCCCCCCCCCCCCCCCCCCCCCCCCCCCCCCCCCCCCCCCCCCCCCCCCCCACCTCGGCGCCGATCCGGCTTGGCCGGGCGGCGCCGCACAACGGCCGCCGCCGTAGGCGGCGTCCTCCAGAACGCTCGCCCGCCGCTGTGCGGCGGGCGATCACGACCCGTGACAGTGCTTGAACTTCTTGCCGGAGCCGCACCAGCAGGGGTCGTTGCGGCCGGTCTTCTCGGCGTCGGAGCGCACGACCTGCTGGACGGCCTGCGGGATGTCCTCGGCGCGTACGCCGTCGCCCGCGCCCTGCGCGGCGGTGGCGGCGAACGCTTCGCCGACGTCGAAGCCCCTGGCGGCCTCGGCGATGGCGGCGGCACCCTGCACGGCGTTGTCCTCGGGCGCGCTGAACGCCGCGCCTTCGAGCTGCACTTCGGGCTGGGCGATCTCCTGCGGACTGACGTCGACGTGCATCACGTAACGCAGGTAGTCGTTGTTGATGGCGCCCATCATCTGACCGAACATGTCGTAGCCGTCGGTCTGCCACTCGACGAGAGGATCCTTCTGGCCCATCGCCCGCAGGTTGATGCCCTCGCGCAGGTAGTCCATCTCGCTCAGGTGTTCACGCCAGCGGGCGTCGATGATCTGGAGCATCACCTCGCGCTCGACCTCGCGCATCACGTCGGGCGTGCCGAACGTCTCGGACACCTGCTGCTCGCGCGCCTCGTAATACGAAGTGCCTTCGGCGATGAAGCTCTCGACGAGCTGCTCCTTGGTCGAGGCCTGGTGCAGCTCCTCGACGGTGAACTTCGTCGGGTAGTAGGTGGCGACGGCCTTGATGAGCCCGTCGAGGTCCCAGTCTTCGGGGTAGTCGGTCTGGCAGTACTCGTCGACGGCTTCTTCCATCGCCTCCGCGAGCACTTCGAGCGTCTGGTCGCGCAGGTCTTCGCCTTCGAGCACCTGCATGCGGCGGGCGTAGATGACCTTGCGCTGCTCGTTGAGGACCTCGTCGTACTTCAAGACGTCCTTGCGGATCTCGGCGTTGCGCTGCTCGACGGTGTTCTGGGCGCGCTCGACGGCCTTCGAGATCATCTTCATGTCGATGGGCTCGTCGTCGGGCAGCGCCTTGCTCATCAGCCACTGCACCGCGCCGGTGGCGAAGATGCGGATGAGCTCGTCTTCCATCGACAGGTAAAAGCGGCTCTCGCCGGGCTCGCCCTGACGGCCGGAACGACCACGCAGCTGGTTGTCGATGCGGCGGCTTTCGTGGCGTTCGGAGCCGAGCACGTACAGGCCGCCGAGTTCCATCACCTTCTGCCCGTCGGCCTTGCACTGCGCCTCGATGCCGGGGAGCACCTGGCGCATCTTCTCGACGCCTTCGGGCGACTCGGGGTCAAGGCCCGCCGCGAGCACCTCGCGCTTGGCCAGACCTTCAGGGTTGCCCCCAAGGAGGATGTCGACGCCACGGCCGGCCATGTTGGTGGCGACGGTGACGGCGTGAAGCCGGCCCGCCTGGGCGACGATCTCCGCCTCCCGGAAGTGCTGCTTGGCGTTCAGGACCTCGTGCGGGATGCCCTTCTGATTCAACAGCCGCGACAGCACTTCGGACTTCTCCACCGATGCCGTACCGACGAGAACGGGCTGGCCGCGGTCGTGGCGCTCGATGATGTCGTCGACCGCGGCGTTGAACTTGGCCATCTCGTGGGCGTAGATGAGATCGGCGTTGTCCTTGCGGATCATCGGACGGTTGGTCGGGATCGGCACCACGGCGAGGCCGTACGTGTTGGCGAACTCCGACGCCTCCGTTTCCGCCGTACCGGTCATGCCCGCCAACTTGTCGTACATGCGGAAGTAGTTCTGGAGGGTGACGGTGGCCCAGGTGTGGTCCTCGTCCTTGACCCGCACGTTCTCCTTGGCCTCGACCGCCTGGTGCAGACCGTCGCTCCAGCGCCGGCCTTCCATGATGCGGCCGGTGAACTCGTCGACGATCTTCACCTCGCCGTCCATGACGACGTAGTCCTTGTCGCGCTTGTACAGCTCCTTGGCTCGCAGCGCCTGGGTCAGCTGGTGCACGTAGTTGACCGACACGGCGTCGTACATGTTGTTCACGCCGAGCGCCTTCTCGACTTTCTCGATGCCCTCCTCGGTCGGGGCGACCGTGCGCTTCTCCTCGTCGACTTCGTAATCGGCGTCGCGGGTGAGCATGCGGGCAATGGCGGCGAACTGGGCGTAGAGGCGGGCCGACTCCTCGGCCGGGCCCGAGATGATCAGCGGGGTGCGGGCCTCGTCGATCAGGATCGAGTCGACCTCGTCGATGATGGCGTAGACGTGCCCGCGCTGGGCCATGGCGTCGCGGCTGCGGGCCATGTTGTCGTAGAGGTAGTCGAAGCCGAACTGGGCGTTGGTGCCGTAAGTGATGTCGGCGGCGTAGGCCTCGATGCGAGCCGGTCGGTCGTGCAGGTTGTCGCCGAGGATCAGACCGACCGACAGGCCGAGGAAGTTGTGGAGGCGGCCCATCCACTCGGAGTGAAACGTGGCCAGGTAGTCGTTGACGGTGACGATGTGCATGCCCTGACCCGTCAGGCCGTTGAGGTATGCCGGAAGGGTCGACACGAGGGTCTTGCCCTCACCGGTCTTCATTTCGGCGATCCAGCCGAAGTGGAGGGCGGCGCCCCCCATCAACTGCACGTCGAAATGGCGCTGCCCGAGCACGCGCTTGGCCGCCTCGCGGGTGACGGCGAAGGCCTCGATCAGCATGTCGTTCAGGTCCTCGCCGTTGGCGAGGCGGTTCTTGAACTCGGGCGTCTTGGCCTGGAGCTCGGCGTCGGACAGCCGCTCGTACTCGGGCTCGAGCGCGTTGATGTCGGGAACGAGGGCGTTGAGAGCCCGAACCTTCTTGCCTTCACCGGCGCGCAGAATCTTGCTGAGAACACTCATGGCTGCCGCCGAGTGTAGGGCGTGACCCGCCCGGGACCGTCCTAGCCCAGGGCTATTTGCACTCGAGCTGCTTTTCGACCTTCTTCTGCAGCGTGAGCTTGACCGTGTCGTTGTAGACGTAGTGCTGCAAGTCGGTTTGCACCGCACCGACTTCGACCACCAGCGACGCGAACGGCGCGGGGATCGTGGAGAAGGGGTCGACGGTGGGCAGGCCGCCGGGCACCGTCGGCAGGTCGGGGTGCTTCGCCAGCGTGTGGGTGATGGTGCCGTCGGGTCCGCACGACGACACCGTCGGGTAGGGCGCGGCCGTACACACCGTGGTCACCGGCGAGAACAGCGGCGAGAACAGGCTCGGGACGAACGGGTGCTGGCCGAGGGTGTCCATCGCCTTGGACATCACCACGATCAGCCCGAGCGGGCCGAGGTACGACGCCTGGCAGGTGATGACGCCGGTCGGGCCGAGCACACCGAGCGCCGGGCGCAATCCGTTGGGAATGAATACGACGGGCAGCACGGGCAACTGGAGGTTGTCGGGGTTCGGTGCCGACGGCACCACGATCGCCGGCTTCGGCGGAATCATGCTCTTGACGGTCTTCTCGACCGACGCCGCCGTCGGTTTGGGCGGCACGGGCACGCCGATGACGCTCTTGGCCTGCGCCGGGAGGGCGCCGCCCAACAACAGCAGACCCGTCACCACGAGTCCGACTACGAACCGCCGATTTCGCATAGATGCCCCCAGAGTGGATTGTTTTCGCCCAAACAACGCAGGGCTGCACCGTTTCTCGCGCCCAGTGACTAGTTACTCACCCAGGTCGATGATGCGCTCGCGCATGGCGTAAAGGACCGCCTCCATGCGCGAATGCAGGTGCAGCTTCTCGAGGATGTTGCGGACGTGGTTCTTGACCGTGTTCTCGGAGATGTACAGCTCCTCGGCGATCTCGCGGTTGCTCATGCCCTTGGCCACGAAGCGCAACACTTCGACCTCGCGAGGCGTAAGCGACGGCGTCGCCAGCTGCTGGCGCTGCTCGACCTTCTTCGACAGCGTCGAGAACTCGGTCAGGAGCTTCGACGCCATCGACGGGCTGATGAGGCTCTCGCCGGCGTAGACGCGCCGGATCGACTGCGGCACCTCTTCGATGGCCAGGTCCTTCAGCAGGTAGCCGTTGGCCCCCGCCTTGATGGCGTCGTAGAGGTGCGTGTCCTCGTCGGAGACGGTGAGCATGATGATCTTGCTCGTCGGGACGAGTTCTTTGATCCGACGGGCCGCCTCGATGCCGTCGAGCTTGGGCATACGGATATCCATGAGGATCACGTCGGGCGCGCACTCTTCGGCGCGCTGCACGGCCTCGGCGCCGTCGGCCGCCTCTGCGACCATCGAGATGTCGTCTTCGGTCGAGAGCACGACCTCGACGCCGCGCCGGTACAACTCCTGGTCGTCGGCGACCATCACTCTGATCACCGGTGGCGGCGCGGATCCGTCTGACACGCCGCTAAAAGTAGTTGCGAATGGGTTACTGCGTGGCGATCACGCGACGACGGGGGTGGCTGCGCCCCACGAGGCGCCCCTTTCGCCGCTCGAGTTGCCGCTGCAACTTGTCCATCACCGTGTCCAGCGCCGCCATCGCGTCGGCGGCCATGGCCCGCGCGCGCAGCACGTTGCCACTCCCCCGGCCGACCAGTGTGACCTCGCACACTTCGCGTTCGGCGACTCGGCGATGCGGCTCTTCGACGAACCGCACTTCAGCACGCTCGATGGCTTCGAGATAGCGATCGAGGTGACCAACCTTTTCGTCGACCGCCTGCCGTAACGGCGTGGGCACCTCGACGTTCCGGTGGCTGATGGTGATTTCCACGCGCACCCTGCTTTCTCTCGGTTGGTGTTGTCGTATGGATCGGATGTGGCTGACCTGGTCTTCGTCCCCACATTCGCCTGGCGCAACCGGCCGACGTTCGGCCGCGCTGCGGTCAGGACTTACTTCTAAATCGCACCGTGCTCAGCAGCCGAGGAAGCATCCAGGACTGCCTTACGTGGGCCGCTTTGCCTGCGACTGGCATCGGCTTGCAACCACAGACCCACATCCGATCCATCGCCAGATCGTACGCCCTCATACACGCACCCTGGTAGGGCCCTTGGTCGGTGCGGGGGTATGCGCCGCGGCCACGGCAAAGACGCTGCTTGCGCCTATTGACCGGAGTGTGCGCGCTGCGGTAGCGAGGGTGGCGCCCGTGGTGATGACGTCGTCCACCACCAGCACGCCACCCTGTGCCGCACGGCTGGTGGCGGGTCGCAGCGGCGGCCCGCCGTAGCGCTCGACGGCGGAACGGCCCGTAAGCGGCGCGCCGCGATCGCGGCGTAGGAGCGCGACGGCGGGCGCCCCGAGTTCGCGCGCCACGGCGCGGGCGAGCAACTCGCCGTGGTCGAACCCGCGACGGCGGGCGTGGGCCGGATTGGCCGGCGCCCACGTGACGGCGTCGAAGGAACGGTCGGCCACGAGCGCAGCCATACCCGTGGCGAGCCAGCGCAACCCGGCGCGCTGGTTGCGGTACTTGGCGCGGGCGACGAGTTCCCGGGCCGGACCGCGGTAGGACAGCAGCGCCGCGCACCAGTCGACGCCGGGAATCGCGGGCACACGATCCGCCGGCCCCATCGCTGCCACGCAGCGCACGCACGGCACCTGACCCTGCGCCCCGCACACCGGACACCGCCAACCCAGCAACATCCCAGCGACCGTACGCCCACGGTGTAACAGCCTCCCCGGCCGCACAAGTGGCGCGTGCGCGAAGCGGGCGGGGTTGGGATCCCCGCCGGGCCGTGCCGGGAGGCCGCAGGCCGGACGGCACCGAAGAAGCGGACCATGGGCGCTAGAAAAGCGCCCATGGCTGAGCTGATCATCGGGGCGACGGCGGAGGAACTCCTCACGCCGGCGTGGTTGTCGGACGCGCTGGGATTACCGATCAGCGGCGTCGAGTTGACGGCGGTCGGCACCGGGCAGATCGGCGACTGCCAGCGGCTGACGCTGACCTACAGCCAGCCGTGCGAGGGCCCCGCGTCGCTCGTGGCCAAGGTGCCGTCGCAGGAGCCGACGTCGCGCAACGCCGGCGTCGCCCTCGGCACGTACCGCAAGGAAGCGAACTTCTACATGCAGCTGCGCGACAAGCTGAGCGTGCGCGCCCCGTTCTGCCGCTACGTCGACTTCGACGACGCCACGTGTGAGTTCGTACTCCTGCTCGAAGACCTGGCGCCGGCGGTGCAGGGCAACCAGATCACCGGCTGCACGCCCGACGAGGCGGCGCTGGCCGTCGCCGAGTTGCCGAACCTGCACGCGCCGATGTGGGGTGACCCGAAGCTGGGTGCGATGGCGTGGCTGCTCGGCGGCTACGGCGAGAACCCCGACATGACCGCCACGATGGTCGGCACGATGCTCTACCCCGGCTTCAAGAGCCGCTACGAGGGGCGCATCGACGAGGACATCCTGGCCCTCGCCGAGCGCATGTTCACCCGCATGGGCGAGATGTACGACCTCGGCGACCGGCCGCGCACGCTCCAGCACTCGGACTACCGCCTCGACAACATGCTCTTCGGCACGCCCGAGGGCGGCCCGCCCGTCGCCATCGTCGACTGGCAGACGCTGGCGCACGGCTACGGCATCGCCGATCTCAGCTACTTCATCGGCGCCGGCCTGCCGCTCGAGGACCGGCGCACGCACGAGAAGGACCTCGTGAAGCTGTACCACGAGGGCATGACGGCCCAGGGCGTCGACCTGACCTGGGACGAACTGTGGTGGCAGTACCGGCGCCACACCACGTCGGGCCTCGTGATGGCGATCGGCGCGTCGCAGCTCGTCGGCCAGACCGACCGGGGCGACGACATGTTCGTGGCGATGGCGCAGGGCGCGGGTCGCCACGCCCTCGACCTCGACTTCGAGGGCACGCTGTCGTAGTGACCGAGCAACTCAACGAGCCGCAACTCCACGAATTGGCCTTCTACGGCATGGCGGGCGCGGCGCGTGACCCCAAGGCGCTGCTCAACGACGTGCGCGACGCCGAGCGCATCGGACTCGGTTCCGTGTTCTTGTCGGAACGCTTCAACGTGAAAGAGGCCGTCACGCTGTGCGGGGCGGTGGGCGCGGCGACGACCACGCTCGGCATCGCAACCGGCGTCACCAATCACAACACCCGCCACCCCATCGTCACCGCGTCGTTCGCCACCACGATGGACAAGCTGACCGACGGTCGCTTCGCCCTGGGCCTCGGCCGCGGCATCGCGCCGCTGATGAAGGCGTTCGGGCTGGGGTCGATCACCACGGCGCAGCTCGAGGATTTCGCCGGTCTCATGCGCAACCTGTGGCAAAACGAGATGGTGTTCGGCCACAACGGTCCCGCGGGGAACTACCCGTTCCTGCGCGTCGACTGGGGCGGCGAGGGCCGCACGATCCCGTTGCTGTTCACCGCGTTCGGTCCCCACTCGCTGGACCTCGGCGGGCGCGTGTTCGACGGGGTGATCCTGCACACGTTCTTCACCGACGAGACGCTGGCGCGCTGCGTCGCGACCATTCGCGCCGGCGCGGAGAAAGCAGGTCGCGACCCCGACAGCGTGCGCATCTGGTCGTGCCTGGCGACGGTCGGTGACCACATCCCCTACGAATTGCGGCTGAAGAAGACCGTCGGCCGTATGGCCACCTACCTCCAGGCCTACGGCGACCTCATGGTCGAGACCAACCGCTGGGATCCGGCGCTGTTGCAGAAGTTCCGCGCCGCCGACGCGGTGACCTCGATTCCCGGCGCCATCGACGACATCGCCTCGACCGAACAGCTCGAGCGCGTCGCCGAGGTGATCCCGGCCGAGTGGCTGGCGGCGGCAGCCACCGGCACGCCCGACCAGTGCGTCGACGTCGTCAACCGGCAGTTCGACCTCGGAGCCACGGGGGTGATCCTCCACGGCGCCACGCCCGCCGAACTCGAACCGATCGTGGGGGCCTACCGCGCCCGGCGCCCCGCCGAGCAGTTCGCCCACCTGCCGGCCAACCCAGGACGTTGCGCCGGTCGCTAGCGTCAAGGCATGGCAACTCGGGGGAAGGCACTCGTTCTCGTCGGCGCGCTCGTGGCCACGTTGCTCGGCGCGTGCGGCGGAGGAGGCAACGCGACACGCACGGTGCAGGTCGACTATCGCAGCGACGACTTCGCCGGCACGTTCCGCGGGTACTTCCCGCGCAACCTCACCGTGAAGCCGGGCATGACGGTGAACTTCCATCAGACGTGGTCGGGTGAACCGCACACCGTCACGTTCGGCACGCTCGTCGACGAGATCATCCAGCCCAAGCTGCTGGCGCTGGTGAACAAGACGCTGCCGAACGACCTCAGCGAGGATCAGGTCACCGCGGTGGACCCCGACAATGTCCACCGCTTCGAAAGCGAGCTGCCGTTCTTCTTCGGCGACACCGACATCAACCAAACCGCCGGCCGTCCGTGCTTCCTCGACACCGCGGCACCGCCGACCGACGGCGTGCCCTGCCCCAAGCGCGCGCAACCGGCGTTTACCGGTCGGCAGCGCTACTACAACAGCGGCTTCATCCCGTACCTCGGCACGCAAGGCAACGAGTTCTCCATGAAGATCGCGTCGAACGCCAAGCCGGGCACGTACTTCTACTACTGCGCGTTGCACGGCCCCGGCATGGGCGGCCTCGTCACAGTCAGGAAATCGGGGACCATCCCGTCGCAGGCGGACGTGAACCGTCAGGCCAAGCGCGACGCCGACCGCATCGCCAAGCCGCTGCTGACGCAGCTGCGGAAGGAACAGGCAGGCAACGGCGAGTTCAAGGGCAACCTCGCGGGCTCCGGATCGGACGCCACGTTCCCGATCCTCGGCCAGGTCAACGAGTTCACCCCGCGCACGGTGCAGGCGAAGGTCGGCCAGCCCGTGACGTGGACCTTCATCGGCAACCACACGATCAGCTTCAACGTTCCCGCGTACGTGCCGTTTTACAACGTGCAGAAAAACGGCAACGTCGTGCAGAGCGAAAGCATCTACAACCCGCGCGGCGGGTGGCCGGGGCGCACACCACCGGTGCCGGACGAGGGTGGGCCTGGGTTCGGCGCGCCGGTACCAACCGTCACCATCGACGCCGGCCGTTTCGACGGCACGGGCGGACTCCGGTCGTCGGGCGTCGAATGGGAGACGGGCGACAAGTATCAGGTCACCTTCACCAAGCCCGGCACGTATCCGATGGCGTGCCTCGTGCACCCGGGGATGATCGGCAAAGTCGTCGTCTCGTAGTCGACCCCGTAGGCTGTCTCTCCTTATGAGTGAGGACTACAAGGTTGCGGACATCGGGCTGGCAGATTTCGGGCGCAAGGAGATCGTCCTCGCCGAAGAGGAGATGCCCGGCCTGATGGCCGTGCGCGCCGAATACGAGGGCGCCCAGCCCCTCGCCGGCGCCCGCATCACCGGGTCGATCCACATGACGATCCAGACCGCCGTGCTCATCGAGACGCTGACGGCCCTCGGTGCCGACGTGCGCTGGTCGAGCTGCAACATCTTCTCCACGCAGGACCACGCCGCGGCGGCCATCGCCGCGGCCGGCATCCCCGTGTTCGCCTGGAAGGGCGAGACGCTCGAGGAGTACTGGTGGTGCCTCGAGCAGACGTTCCGCTGGCCCGACGGCAAGGGCCCGAACATGATCCTCGACGACGGCGGCGACGCCACGATGCTGGTCCACCTCGGCACCGAGTTCGAGAAGGCGGGTTCCGTACGCTCCGACTCCGACACCGACTCGGACGAGATGAAGATCGTGCTGGCCAAGCTGCGCGAGACGCTCGGCATGTGGACCGCCATCGGGGAGTCGGTGAAGGGCGTCACCGAAGAGACGACGACGGGCGTGCACCGCCTGTACGAGCGCGAGAAGAACGGCACGCTGCTGTGGCCGGCCATCAACGTCAACGACTCGGTGACCAAGTCGAAGTTCGACAACGTCTACGGCATCCGGCACTCGCTCATCGACGGCATCAACCGCGCCACCGACGTGATGATCGGCGGCAAGGTCGCCCTCGTTCTCGGCTATGGCGACGTCGGCAAGGGCTGTGCCCAGTCGCTGCGCGGCCAGGGCGCGCGCGTGCTCGTCACCGAGATCGACCCGATCTGCGCGCTGCAGGCGGCGATGGAGGGTTACGAAGTCGTGCGCCTCGACGACGTCATCGACAAGGTCGACATCTTCGTCACCGCCACAGGCAACAAGGACATCATCAGCGCCGATCACATGAAGCGCATGAAGCACAACGCGATCGTCGGCAACATCGGTCACTTCGACAACGAGATCGACATGGCCGGCCTCAACAAGCTCAGCGACGTCAAGCACTTCAACATCAAGCCGCAGGTCGACGAGTTCGCCTTCCCCGACGGCCACTCGATCATCATCCTGGCCGAGGGCCGCCTGCTGAATCTCGGCTGCGCCACCGGTCACCCGAGCTTCGTGATGTCGACGTCGTTCACCAACCAGGTGCTGGCGCAGGTCGAGCTGTGGACCAAGGGCGACAACTACCCCGTCGGTGTCTACCGCCTCCCGCGCGAGCTCGACGAGAAGGTCGCCCGCCTCCACCTCGACAAGCTCGGCGTGAAACTGACCCAGCTCTCCAAGGACCAGGCCGACTACATCGGCGTCCCCCAGAACGGCCCATTTAAACCAGATCATTACCGGTACTAAGCCGGCTTCTGACCTATCGGTAAGACCCAGAGTTCCTTTGCGTTTGCGTCCATCCACGGGAGATGGGTTGTCAGTCCGTACTGGGCGCGCTCTTCTGGCGTCGTGAGGTCTCTTAGGTCGACGGGGTTGGGGGTGAAGCCGGCGGCGGCGAGGCGGTCGAAGAAGTCGAAGCCGTAGCGGCGGACGTGGTCGGCTTGGCCGAAACGGCGGAGCCGTTCGGCCTCGTCGCAGGTGAGGTCCTCGTCGGTGGTCTCGCCGCGCAGGGGGACCGACAGCAGGGCGGCGCCGCCGGGTGCGAGGACGCGGTACAACTCGCGCAGGGCGCGTCCGTCGTCGGGGACGTGTTCGAGGACGTGGGTGCAGGCGATGAAGTCGAATGACGCGTCGGCGTCGTCGCTCATGGCGCAGATGTCGACGACACGGCGCGCTTTGCCCGGCAGCAGGTCACCTGAGTCGTAGCTGCCGGCAACGCGCTCCAGCGCCGGACCGAACGCCCGGTGCGGGGCGAGGTCGAGCACCCGGGCGGACGCCAAGCGCGCCAGCCAGCCGCTGCGGTCGAGCCACAGCCACTGCTGCCGATGCCGTTCGAGCGAGCCGCACGTCGGGCACTGCGCGTCGTCGCGTCCGTTGAACGCCACGAATCGTCGGTGGTCGGTCCCGCAAACGGGACAGGTCACCGCGCGGCTGCGAGCTGCGCTTTGAGCGTGTCCATGATCGGGATCGGACCGGGGTCGATGCCCATTCGATCCGCCATGTACAAGGACACGAACGTGCCGAAGATCATGAGGTCGAACAGCTGCGCCAGCTCGCCCTCGCCCTCGGCGTGAACCGTCTCGATGCCGGCCATTACCTCGCGCATGATCTCTTCGACGAACTCGAAGCGACGCGCCACCTGCGGGTGCTCGTGGTCGTGGCGCAACTGCACGAGAGTGAGCAGCTGGCGGGTGATGTCACCGTGCTGGCCCCACCCGACGATCTCGTTGTGACACAACTCGGGCTGCACCGACGAGATGGCCGGGGCCTTGGCGTTCTCGTTGATCTCGCAGCGCCAGCGGGTGACCGCGGCGGTGCCGAGTCCGCCCGACGAGTGCACCAGCGGCAGTGTCCCGCCGATGGCGAGCGCCAGCTCACGCGCCGGGCTCTTGTCGCCGACGAGCTGGTCGCGGCGTCGCCGCAACTGCGCCACGGCGTTGTCGATCCACTGCGCCGCGCCGGGGAACAGCCCCACGGCTTCGAGGACGAGCAACGGCGGCACCGCCACCGCACCGATGGCGGCGCGGGGCATCTCGAATCCGGGCAGCACCGGCACGAACGGCGACCCGCTCGCCTCGGCGATGCGGCGGAGTTCCCCGTCGCCCGATACCACGCACAGCCGCGCCCCGGCGGCCGCCGCCTCCGCAGCTGCTTCGACGGTCTCCTCGGTGTTACCCGAGTACGACACCGCGATCACGAGCGAGTTGTCGTTCACGAAGGCGGGCAGCGTGTAGCTCTTCAGCACGATGGCGGGCACGGCCATGAACGGCCCGGCGGCCGCGATGAGCACGTCTCCGGCGATGCCGCTGCCGCCCATGCCGAGCACGACGACGTTCTCGATCTCGTCGTGATTCGGCAGTGCGTCGGCGCGCTCGATCGCGAAGGACGACGACGCGTCCGCCACCTGCTCCGGCAGGCCAGCGGCGGCGTCCCACATCCCGACGCTGTCGAGCGACATCGGCATCAGCTGGTCTGTTCCCAGCCCGGCGTGATGTTCTCGTCCTTCGCCTTCTGCTCGAGACGCGCCGCCTCGGCGTCGTCGGCCACAGTCGCCGCGTCGTCGAGGAAATTCGGGATGTCGTTGGTGATGGGGTACTTGCGGCGCAGGCGCGGGTTGTACAGGAAACCCTCGTCGGCGAAGTAGAGCAGCGGCCCCTTGTCCTGCGGGCAGGCAAGGACGCTGAGGAGTGCGGGGGCGAGTGCCATGGTCAGCCTTCTCTCACGATGGCGAGAACCTCTTGAGTGCGGGCCTCGCAGTCTTCCTTGGTCGCGGCTTCGAGGTTCAGCCGCAGCAACGGTTCGGTGTTCGACGGACGCACGTTGAACCACCACGAGTCGCTATTCACGGTCAGGCCGTCGAGCCGGTCTTGAGACAAATACGAGAAGCGTTGCGCCACCTTCTCGATCGACGCCTTCGGATCGGCGACGCGGGTGTTGATCTCCCCCGACGCCGCGTAGCGCTCGAAGGGCTTGCGCAACTCCGACAGCGGCTGCTGGGCGCGGCTGATCAATTCAAGGATCATCACCGCCGCGATGAGGCCGGAGTCGGCGAAGTAGTTGTCGCGGAAGTAGTAGTGCGCCGAGTGCTCGCCGCCGAAGATGGCGTTGGTCTGGGCCATGCGCGCCTTGATAAAGCTGTGCCCGACGCGCTCCATGACCGGCGTGCCTCCGTGCTCGCGGATCACTTCGGGGACCGCACGCGAGCAGATGAGGTTGTAGATCACCGTCGCGCCGGGATTCCGGTCGAGCAGCATCGCCGCGAGCATCGCGGTGGTGGTCGAACCCGACAGCCCCACGCCCTGCTCGTCGACGAGGAACACGCGGTCCGCATCGCCGTCGAACGCCAGGCCGACGTCGGCGCCGGTGGCGCGCACGCGGGCGATGAGATCGACCTGGTTCGCCGGGTTGATCGGGTCGGCGGGGTGGTTCGGGAACGTGCCGTCGAGCTCGCCGAAAAGGATGTCGATCTCGACGCCGAGGCCGCGCATTACTTCGGGTACGGCGAGGCCGCCCATGCCGTTGGCGGTGTCGGCCACCACCTTGAGCGGGCGAATGGCGTTGACGTCGACGAAGGAGTGCACGTGCGCGGCGTAGTCCGGCAGTAGGTCGAGCACGTGCGACTCGCCGCGCCGGGCGCCGGCGGCGTCGGGTGTCTTGGCTTCGACATCGGCGCGGATGTCACGCAGGCCGGTGTCTTCGCCCACGGGCTTGGCGCCGGCAAGGCAGAGCTTGATGCCGTTGTACTGCGCCGGGTTGTGCGAACCGGTGAACGTCACGCCCGGCAGGTTCAAGTGCCCGGACGCGAAGTAGAGCAGATCGGTCGGGATGAGCCCGAGGTCCACGACATTGACGCCCTGGGCCAGGACGCCGTCGATGAACGCGCCGCTCAGCTCGAGGCCCGAGGGGCGCATGTCACGGCCCACCAGCACGGTTTCCGCTTGGGCGAAGCGGGCGAAGGCGGCGCCCACCTGGCGCGCGAGTTCCGCGTTCAGGTCCTCGGGCACCAAGCCGCGGATGTCGTAGGCCTTGAAAACGTCGTCCAGCGAGCTCATTGCGCCGCAAAACCTAGTTGGTTCAGTCGTAGAGGCCCTTACCGCCCATGCGCCGGATGCGCACCATGTCGACGAGGACCCGCAGCGAGTCGAGGCCGACCTTCACCGTCGAGCCCGCCGAGTTCTTGAGGGTGACGGGCACTTCCTCGAGCGACAAGCGCAAGCGCTCGGCGAGATGGAACACCTCGATGTCGAAGGCGAAGCGATCGATGCGGGCGCGGGAGAAGATCGCCTCGGCGGCGTCGGAGCGGAACGCCTTGAGACCGCACTGGGTGTCGCGGTAGGCGCCGAGCAGGACGGCGAAGGAGATCAGGTTGATGGCGCGGCTGCCGAGGGCGCGCAGGCGCCGCGCCCGCACGAGCGTCACCGTCTCGACGTGGCTGCGGCTGCCGACCACCACGTCCCAGCCGGCTTCGACCTCCTTGAGCAACTCGAAGATCAGCGCCGGTTCGTAGGCAAGGTCGGCGTCGGTGAAGGCAATCGTGCGCCCATTGGCGCTGCGCATGCCGAGACGGACCGCCGCCCCCTTGCCCTTGTTCTCGTCGAGGCGCAGCACCAGGTCGGCGTCGGTCTGCTGGGCGGCGGCGAAGGTCGCGTCAGGCGATCCGTCGTCGACCACGATGATCTCGAGGTCGTTGTCGATCGCCGGGCCAAGCTCCACCCGCAGCCGCTCGACCGTCTCGCCGATGAAGTCCGACGCCTTGTACGCCGGCACCACCACACTGAGCCGGTGCGTGCCTTCGGGAGCCGGACGCCCCGGCGCCGGCCCCACCGACACCGAGCGCACTCGGCGGAAGAGCACTTGCCGGTAGCCCGCCACGCGCACGACACCGGCGACGACCAGCGCCGCCGTCTTGGCCAGCAGCAGCACGCGCACCGAGTCGGGGTTGAACAGCAGACCGACGCGCAGGACCGCGATGTCGACGAGGCCGGCGGCGAAGGTGACCATGCCGTAGGCGAAGGGTTGGTCCACCCAGCGCAGGTGCGGATCACGCGTGAAGGTAAGGGCGCGGTTGGCGAAGAACGACACGACCGCGCTGCACAAGATGGCGATCGCGTCGGCGATGATCACCGGCAGGCCAAGGCCGAGGCGGAGTGCCGAGAGCACGCCGAAGTCGACGGCCGTCACCAGCACCCCGACGGCGGCGAACCGCCGCAGTTGCGCACGCATCAGGGCGTTGTCAGGTCGGTGGGCCGACGCCGGCGAGTTCCTTCAGCCAGGCATCGTCGTCGTGGCTCGGGGCCACTTCCTCGACCGTCGGCGGGCGCGACTCGTCCTCGGCGCCGTCACCGCTCGGCGACCAGCGCCACAACGCGATGAGACCGAGCAGGCCGAGCAAGGTGGCGGCGTTGCCGATCCAGTCGACCGGGGTCCAGCCGTAGTGCAACGACACGTGGCGGCTCGTGGGGATGACCACCATCTCGTTGGGCGTCACCCGCCACGGCCCCTGCGCACCGCTCGCTTGCCAGTTGGGGAAGTACGACGCCTTCACCACCACCGGCACGCCGACCTTGGTCACGTCGAAGCTGATGCGGTCGTCGCTGGTGTGGATGTGCGACACCTTGGTGGTGCCGCGCACCGGCTTGGCCGGCGGGCTCTGGGTCGGACGCGTCACCCGCGGCCACGACTTGGGCCCCGACGCCGCGTAGAGCACGTCGTGGGGCTGGGGCGCGAGGTATGCGTCCTGCGCGGCGGCCAGCCACTTCGGTCCGCCCTTGGGCACCTTGGTCATCACCGCCGGATAGTTGGCCAGCGGCGTGACCATGGCCGCGTCCTTCACCAAATAGATCTTCCAGGCGCGGTTGTCGACCGTCGACGAGCCGTTGTCGTTGACGGTCGTCGACCACTTGCCGGTGGTGGCGATGAGTTGGAGATCAGGATCGACGTCGGCCTGCGCCTGGGCCGCCGCACTGATCGCCATGTAGTACTTGACGCCGATTTCCTGGAGGTGCTTCACGCCGACGTCGACGTTGAGGTCCTCGTAGTGCAGGTCGCGCTGCGGACGCGACGGGCGCGCCGAGAGTTCGGACTGGTTGAGGAAGTGGTATGGCGTGCTGGCCGCCGATTCGAAGAAGAGGCCTTCCATCGACTGGATGCAGTCGTGGGTCCAGTACGGCAGCAGCATCAGCGCCATCGGCGTGCCGAGGCGGTCGAGCTCGGGCTCGTACTCCCACATCGCCCGCCCGCAGCCGTGCTGCTGGCCCATGCGCTGCATCGTCGTGACGACGTCGTGGTACTCGGGGTAGCTCGGCTTGCGTTCGTAGCCCGAGTAGTTCCAGGCTCCCCAGTCGAGGACGAAGTTGCGGTCGCTCGTCTTCCACGGGCTCCACGACGGCAACGCGCCGAGCGACATGCCCACGGTCGTGAAGACGTAGGCGCCGGCGACGAGCGGGGCGGCCACGAGCGGCAGCCACTGGAAGCGTTCGGCGTCGGGGTCGGCGGAGCCCGAGCCGATCACGGCGCGTTTGATTCCGCCCAACAGGTCCGACGCGCCGAGCGCGATCTCGGCCCCGGCGACGCCCGCGAGCAAATACAGGCAGAAGAACCACGACGGCAGTAGCCGGGCGTTCCACAACCGACTCTGGGGTGCGTAGATGAAGCCGAGCGCCGAGAGCCCGGCCATGGCCGTGGCCCACATGCCGAACTTGCTCCAGCGCACCACCGCGAGCACCGCGCCGATGCCCGCCATCACGAAGAGCACGCGACCTTGATGCGGGAATAGCTGGTGGCGGTAGTCGAGCAGCTTCTCCCAGCCCATGTCGTTCGTGTACGGCAGCCGCAGCAGGAACGGGATGACCCAGAAGCCCGCGAGCAGGCCACCGACCACGAACACCGGCGCCGCCCGTTTCACCGACGACTTCTGCGGCCGCAGCGCCAGCAGCACCAGTGCCCCGAACACCGCGATGATCGACGGCACGATGTGGGACAGGCCGGTGCACGCCAGCATCAGGGCGCACAGGGTCTTGTGCTTGCCCGTCTCGAGCACACGGTTGAACAACCCGAGGAACACGAGGCAGAACGAGAGGCTGATCGACATGGCGAACTCGCCCGCCAGCGTCGACGCGATGTTGCCGCCGTAGATCGTGAAGGTGCGGTCGAACATGAACGGCACCGTCGCCAACGCGATCAGCGCCGGGCCGGGGAAGCGCAGCCGCAGGCTCTTGGCGAAGAACCACACGGCGACGGGCAGCGTCAACAGACCCGAGACCGAGATCAGCTTGAACGCGATGTTGTAGGGCATCACGAGGTCGGCGAGGACGATCAGCAGACTCGGCAGCGGGAAGTAGAAGGTGAGCGCGGGGAAACCGCCGTACCAGTCGGGGGCCCAACCGGTGAGGCGGCCGTGGGGCAAGAGGTGGTCGCGCAGGTAGGCGGGGGTCCACACGTGGGCACCCATGTCGCCACCGGCCGTCGTGGTGTTGGTGAACAGCAGGTTCGGGTGCAGGTGGGCGAAGGTGAAGGCGACGGCCGCCACGAGCACCGCCACGGTGATGGCGCGCTCGATCCGGATGCGCTTGGCCTCGTCCACGCCGCTCATTTTGACGGGTTCGGTGCGGACTGCGGGGTCAGCCATGCCACAGCGCCACGACGGTGGCCGCGTTGAACGCGGCGTGGGCGAGGATGTTCGGCCCGAGGCGGTCGGAGCGGTGGGAGAGCCAAGCGAGCACGATGCCGAACGCCGCGAGCCCGGGCAAGGTCACCAGGTCGAAGTGGGCGGCGCCGAACACGACGCCGCACGTGACGATCGCGGGCCAGGGCGGTAGCGAGCGCTTCAGCGACCGCAGCAACATGCCGCGGTAGAAGATCTCTTCCACGAGCGGCGCGCCGACGACCAGGAGCACGGCCAGGAGCCAGAAGCCGGTGCCGTGGGCGTTGTCGGTGAGATCTTGCGCCGGCTTCTGGAGATCCTTGGTGAGGTCGTGGCTCACGAAGAGCTGCACGACGACGTAGATCAGCGGCAGCAGGACGAACTGCGACGCCAGCCCCGCCGGGATCCCGATGAGGTCAGCCGGGAAGCGGAAGGTGAGCCCGAGGTCCTTGACCAGGCTGCCCGTCCCACGCAGCCGGCACACGAGGATGGCGCCGGGGATCAGGCCGAACCACAGGCCCACAAGGCTGCCGATCGTCTCGGCGTACGACCCCGTCCCCCCGATCGAGTTGCCGATCCCGATCCCGATGCTGCCGGTGACGATCGAGAAGAAGAAGACGGCGACGACGTCGTAGAGGCGGATCTCCGAGCGCGGCGCGCGCTCGACAGTGACGGTCGGGGTTTCTATGCGAAAAGGTTAAACAGCCAGCCGGCGAATGTTCGAAGCGCGGCGGTCGTCGACGGCCCAGCCGACAGGGGCACGGACGTTGGACGCGTGCGTCGGGCAAAGGAACCAGCCACCTTCGACCCCGCGATCGACGGGGTCGAGCCAAACCGTGCGGCTGGCATAGTCGTAACTAAGTGTGGCGTCGGCGGACGCGCCACAGCCGGGCCGGGCGCAACGGGGAGTACGCGACATGTGGTCCAACGTATTGAGTACGCAGGACAAATAGGTGGATGGTCCCCGCTTCCGAAGTTGTTACGGGTAGGTGAGAGAATGAGACTCCAATGACGACTCCCCCGCCGCCCGAGCCGCGCCGTCCCCTGCCCGCGGGCCGGCCCGAACCCAACTGGCGTATTGCAGGCATCGTGCTGGCGGCGATCATCGCCTTGGCGCTGCTCACCACCGGCTTTGGCGGCAAGAGCAGCTCGGCCACCAAGCTCACCTACAACCAGGTGATCGCCGATGCCGAAGCGGGCCAGGTCGTCGACGCCAAGGTCAACAACGACACCGGCAAGATCACCGGGACGCTGAAGGTCAACGGCAAAGAGCAGAAGTTCTCTGTCAGCGGACCCCACCCGATTCCCGACGAGGTCGAGAAGACGCTGCGGGAAAAGGTGCCGTCGCTGTCGTTCACGAACGAAACCACGAGCTGGCTCGTGTCGCTGCTGCCGACCGTGATCTTCCTGGGCGGTCTGATCGCGCTGTTCGTGTGGATGAACCGGCGGGCCGCCGGCCAGATGAGCGGGATCATGAACGTCGGGCGCAGCCGCGCCAAGGTGTACACGACCGAACGCCCCAAGACGACCTTCGACGACGTGGCCGGCTACACGGGCGTGAAACAGGAGATCAACGAGGTCGTCGACTTCCTGAAGAACCCAGGACGCTTCAAGGACATCGGCGCCCGCATCCCCAAGGGCGTCCTGCTCGTCGGCCCGCCCGGTACCGGCAAAACGCTGCTCGCCCGCGCCGTCGCCGGCGAGGCCGGCGTGCCGTTCCTGTCGGTGACGGGTTCGGACTTCATGGAGATGTTCGTGGGCGTCGGCGCCTCGCGGGTGCGCGACCTGTTCCAGACCGCACGCAAGAACGCACCGGCGATCATCTTCGTCGACGAGATCGACTCGATCGGCCGCAAGCGCGGCGCCGGCCTCGGCGGCGGCCACGACGAGCGCGAGCAGACGCTCAACCAGATGCTGTCGGAGATGGACGGCTTCGAGACGACCGAGGGCATCGTGATGATGGCGGCCACCAACCGCCCCGACGTGCTCGATCCGGCGCTGCTACGCCCGGGCCGCTTCGACCGCCAGATCATCGTGCCGCTCCCCGACCTCGACGAGCGCCTGCCGATCCTGCGCGTCCACATCAAGGACAAGAAGATCGCCAAGGACGTCGACCTCGACGTCGTCGCCCGGGGCACGCCCGGCATGTCGGGCGCCGATCTCGCCAACCTCGTGAACGAGGCGGCGCTGCACGCCGTGCGCCGCGGCGCCAAGGAGATCACGATGGAGGACTTCGAGTCGGCCCGCGACCGCGTCCTCATGGGCGCCAAGCGCGAGTCGACGGTGCTATCGGACCTCGAAAAGCAGCGCGTCGCCTACCACGAGGGCGGCCACGCCCTGCTCGCCTACGTGCTGCCCCACGCGGATCCGCTGCACAAGGTGTCGATCATCCCCTCGGGCATGGCGTTGGGCGTAACCCAGCAGCTGCCGGTCGAGGACAAGCACATGTACGGCGTCGAGTACATCGAAGACGCGCTGTGCGTGCGCATGGGCGGCCGCGTCGCCGAGAAGATCGTCTTCGGCGACCTGTCGACCGGCGCCAGCGACGACCTGGTGCGCAACACCGAGCTGGCGCGCAAGATGGTGCGCGAGTGGGGCATGTCGGACCGCATCGGTCCGATGGCGTGGGGCTCGCAGGGCATGGTGTTCCTCGGCGAGGACCTCATGCACACCCGTGACTATTCCGACGAGACGAGCCGCGTCGTCGACGAAGAAGTCGAACGCATCCTGCGCGAGCAGGAGCAGCGGGCCACGGATCTGCTGACGAAATACCGCGGCGGGCTCGACGCCGTCGCCGCCGCCCTACGCGAGCACGAGAACATCGACGGCGAAGAGGTCAAGCGCCTCGTCGACGAGGCCTTCGGCTCGCCGGTCAAGGGGTTGAACGGCTCGGCTACGGAGAACGGGGCTCCGAAGAAGGGTCGCGCGCCGTCGCGACGGCCCCCCACAAGTCGATCGCGGTGACTTCGCCGACGAAGGAGTTCACGACCACTCCTTCGGCATCGGCGATCACGACGAGCGGCACCGCTTCGATGCTGTAGCGGGTGTGCAGCTCCTTGTCGGTCTGATAGCTCACTTCTTGGTAGGCGACATCGGTGGCGGCAAGCACACGCGTCTTCTCGCGCACCGACGCGCACCCACCGCAGGTCTCGGATGAGAACAGCACGACGAGCCACGGTGCGTCGGGACGGGTGAAATCGGCGCGATCGAGCTGGGTGGGGACGGGATAGGCCGTCGGCTGGGTCGGCGGCGCCGGCTTGCGCCGCTGCAGTAGCCACGCCACCACTCCGGCGACGGCGAACACCACGACGACGGCGACCAACCGATTCATACGTCGCCAGTGTTAGCCGACTACAACATTCGAGTGACAACTGCGACGAAGGGGCGGACGTCGAGGTGGCCCATGTGGGTCCTCGGGTTCGTGATCATGATCGACCAGGTCGACCAGAACCTGCTGCGCGGCGTGCAGACGAATCTCCAGAAGGACCTGCACCTTTCGGACTTCCAGATCGGGATCCTGCTGTCCGCGTTCATTCTCGTGAACGGCCTTATCAGCGTGCCGGCCGGCTACCTTGCCGATCGGTTTCGGCGTAATCGGACCGTCGGCCACACGATCGTGGCGTGGTCGGGGTTGTCGGCTGCGACCGCGGTCATGCCGAACTACACGTCCCTGCTGGCGGTGCGCGGCGCCCTCGGTTTCGGACAGGCGATCACCGAACCGTGCTGTGCGTCACTGCTCGCCGACTACTACCCCGCCGAAGAACGCGGGCTGGCGTTTTCGATCCAGCAGGTGCTGTTGTTCGTCGGCATCGGCCTCGGCGTCGCCCTCGGCGGCGGCATCGCATCGCGGTGGGGCTGGCGCGCCGCGTTCCCGATCGTCAGCCTTCCCGGCATGGTGATCGCCATCGCCGCCTATCGCCTGCGCGAGCCGCGCCGGGGCGAGTCGGACATGGCCCACGTGGGCGTCGACGCCGGCGACGATCCCGACGTCGAGCATCCGCCGATGTTCGAGCACGGCGTCAAGCGGTTCTTCGGCGACATGATCGACGGCCTGCGGGGCGACCTGCGCACCATCTGGTCGATCACGACGATGAAATACGCGCTGGTGGGCGTCTCGACGCTCCTGTTCACGGTCACCGCGATCGCCGCCGGTCTGCCGAAGTTCTACGAGGAGCAGATGCACACCACCGCCGCCCGCGGCACCGCCCTGGTCGGTCTGCTCGTGATCCTCGGCGGCATCCCCGGCGTGCTCCTCGGCGGGCGTCTCGCCGACCGCTACGCGACGCGCATCAAGGGGGCGCGCATGGCGATCCCGGCGTATTGCCTGCTCGCCGGCAACACCCTGTTCGTGTTGTCGTGGATCCCGAAGCTCAGCCTCGGCGTGGTGTTCCTGCTCGAGGTCGTCGGGTTCTTCATCACGGTGATGGCGGTGCCGGCGCTGCGAGCGGGATTGTCCGACGCCGTTCCCGCCCACCTGCGCGGCGCCGGCTTCGGTGCGTTCAACCTCGTGTCAGTGGTGTTCGGCCAGGCGGCGGCGTCGATCATCGTGTTCAGCCTCGCCGGCGCCTTCGGCAACGACATCCGCACGGCGTTCTTCATCTGCAGCCCGCCCGTCTTCATCGGCGCGCTCGTCCTCCTACGAGCCCGCAACCACCTCGACGCGGATGCCGCCAAGATCTTCGAAGCCATCCTCAAAGCCATGCAGGAAGACCAGGAGCGCAAGGCCGCCGACGCCGCCGAACTCGAAGGCGGCGCCTCCTAGCCCTCCGCCGTCGATAACACCGCGCCCATGACGGCGGAGGCGCCGGTGCCGCCGACGGAGTAGAGGCTGCGCTCGGCGACGACGGGGCCGGTGGCGTTCACGATGATCGGCGTGTCCGGCGTGGCGCCGTGGTCGGCGAGGCGGAAGACGCGGCGGCCACCGCGAGGGATGCGCACGCCGTTGAGGCCCGCCAGCGCGGTGAGCCGACCGTCGGTGAGCGTCGTGAGGTCGACGGTCACGGCGGTGGGCGCCTCGTTGATGACGGCGATCCACTCGTCGAGGCCCGGCGTGACACCGCCCGCCGCGAAGCCCCAGTGCAGCGCCGCGGCGGTGGCACCCTCGTCGGTGAGGTAACCGCGCCGCGCTGCGGGCGGACCGACGTCGGTCGTGCGCGACACCGCGATCGGCACGCCGTTCGACACCCGCAGCAGGAGTGCGTGGCCGACGTTTTTCGGCACCCGCGACTCGGAGGTCAAGTCGACGGTGATGCGACCCTGCGCCGGCACCCGCAGCTGGAACGGCTGCGCCTTCCCGGCGTCGAGCACGAGGTCCAGCTGTACCGACGCCTCGCCGCGGTTCGGGTTGAACAGGTGCAGCTGTTCGAATCGCTCGGGGCTGGCGATCCCGTCCGGGAAGACGAACGACGTGGCGGTGCGGGGCAGGCCGAGCATCAAGCCGACGCCGCGCCGGCCGTCGCCGTTGTGCACCTGGAGCGTCTCGACGACGACGCGCCCGCGCCGCGCGTGGATGGCGGCGCTGACGTGGGCGCGGCGGCGCACGTGCGTGCCGACGTCGAGCGGTACGAGCCCGTTGGCCGGCACGACGATGCCCTGGAACGCCGCGGGCGCGGCGCGGCCCTGCTCGGTGGCGAAGCTCATGTCGACGATGGCGTCGTCCGGGAACGGGTTGAACAGCGCGTAGATCAGCTGGGCGCTGCGCGTGGTGGCACCTTCGGGCACGTACCAGTTGGTCGACGCCGACGACGCGCACGTCCCGACCGCCTCGCCGAGTGGACCGGTGGTGGCGTGCTCGACCGTGGCGCCGCCGCCGTCGAGTCGCACCATGGCGGCGACGTAGGCGGCCTTCAGCACGTCGGCCTCCCGCACGGCGACACGCTCGCGTGGGCCGACGCTCAGGCTGTGCGAACCGCGATTGCCGTCGGAACCGAACACGTCGACCGAGCCGCGCAACCGCCGCCCCGTCGGGTTGAAGACGACAACCGTGCTGTCGGCGCTACCGCCGGTGGCCGTGCCCGCCGGGCAGTACCACGTCGACGCGAAGGCGTCGGGGGGCGACGCCGCCGGGGCGTACGCCGTTGCCAACCGCGCGCCGGCGGGCGTGAGCGGCGGCCGGTCGGCGCGGTCGAGCAGGCCGACGAGGACGAGCACCGCGGCGAGGATGGCGATGGCGACAAAGCGCCGATCCGACTTCACACCACCACCGCCTCTTCGGCTCCGTGCGGCTTACGGCCTCCCGTCGCAACCCGGCGGGGACCCCAACCCCGCCGGATGGCAGTACGTCTCGTCACACGACCACCCCGCGCGTCGACTTGCGCCAGTTCCAGGCGGCGCGGATCGCCACCACCCACACGCCCAACTCGAGCACCAGCGAGAGGTAGCGCAGGATGGACGTCGAGTACCGCAGCGACGTCTTGCCGCCGTTGCCCGTCGCGTAGACCGATCCGATCCCGTACGCCGATGAGCGCTTGGCGCTGTGGCCACCGACGCGAAGGTGCCAGCGCGGCGAGGGCGTCTCGGCAAAGAGCACGGCGGTGTCGGCCGCGGTGGTCCCGGAGTAGTGGAAGTCCGACTCCTTCTTCGTCAGCGCCGGGTCGATGTCGCTGAGCTCGTTGTCGCCGGCGGCGCGGAAACCCTTGCCGGCGCTCACGACGTTGGTCGCCTGCGCCGGCGTGAGCGTGGCCCGCAGCGGCACCCAGGCGGCGTTCTCGAAGATGGCGAAGTCGGCGGTCGCGTCGAGCTGACGGAAGTCGACCTGTTCCGACAGTGCACCGGCAACGTCGCGCGACGGCTCGAGGACGGGCCGGCCGTGCGCCGCGGGGCCGACACGGCGCGGCACGACGACGTAGCGCACCGCCATCGGCCCGAGCAGATGACCGAGGCGGGTCGTGCGCCCGGTGAGCGCCACCTTGACGGCGTCGCCCAGGACCCGCGACGGGCCCGGCCGCGTCGGGGCCCACTGATCGGTGACGTCACCCACGCCGTTGCGTGACGTGCCGTAGGCGATGCCGGCGGCGATGGGCCAGCTCGCCACCGGCAGCACTTCGGGGTCGCCGACCCACAGCACCCGGAAGTCGCCGTGCTTGGCGGTGTCGAGATAGCCGCCGAGCGTCGTGCCGTAATTCGACGTGGCCAGGTCGAAACGGCCCGACACCGCCGCGCCCACGATGGGCAACGCGGCGAAGCCGAACGCGACGCTGGCTGCGATGGCGGCCGCCTGCGGCACGCCGAAGCGGAACTCCGACAGGTCGACGCGGAACGAGATGAACCCGAGGGCGACGAGCCACGCCAGCGCGATCGCAGCAGGCGCCAGGAACACTTCGGGACTCGGCACGGGCAGGCCGATCCAGCCGCGCCCAACCGCGACCACGAAGATCGCGTCGACGACGACGACCGACCAGCAGCGCACGGCCCAGCTGAAGCGCCAGCCCCGGCCGATGGCGAGGGGCAGCGCGGCGGCGAGCAGCAGCGCCCAACCGAAGGGCGGACCCCCGATGCGGCCGGTTTCGAGCCGCAGCGCGGCGCCGAGCGACAAGCCGTCGCGGGTGGCGAGCCCGGGCCCGAACAGCGCGTGCACCAGTCCCTGGGGGCTCAGCAACGTGAACGACCACGGCGCCAGCAGCAGCAGGGCCACCCCGGTGGCAACCACGCCGGTTTCGACGGCGCGCCGAGCGTCGCCGAACTCGCCGACGAGCAGCGAACCCACGGCGATGCCGACGGCCAGCAGCAGGGTCATCGCCAGCAACTGTGGAGCGAAGGCCGACGCAATCGCGAGGCCGATACCGATGCCAAGCGCCGAGCGCCACTCGAACAGGTACGGGGCGCGGTGGCGGCCGTCGGCGGGCTCCGTCGCCCGCACACCCATACCCTCCGCGCCGCGGCGCATGCGGGCGAACACGAACGGCACGACGGCGTAGGCCACCAGCCCGTCCCAGCGACCGCGCGCCAACGCCGCGTAGGGCAGTGGCACCACGGCGTACGCCAGCAGTCCGACGAGACCGGCGCGGGGCACGTCGAGGGTGCGCGAGAGGCGGTAGGCGCCGAA
Source organism: Acidimicrobiales bacterium (assembly GCA_035546775.1). Taxonomy (NCBI): domain Bacteria; kingdom Bacillati; phylum Actinomycetota; class Acidimicrobiia; order Acidimicrobiales; species Acidimicrobiales bacterium. The sequence goes on along the minus strand of DASZWD010000061.1, from coordinate 55,297 downwards.
GAGCCCGAGCGGGATCATCCCGAGCACGAGCAGCTTCTGTGCCTGGCTCGCGGCACCGAGCAACACGGTGCCGGCGGCCGCCAGGAAGGCGAAAGCCGGAGGCGCCGGTGTCTCGCCACCGAGGCCGGTGAGGCGCCAGCCCGACGCGAACTGGTGCAGCAGCGTGCCCACGCCGGGCACGGAGGCGAACTGCCCCACGGCGGGTAAGTGACCGAAGATCAGGCCGCGCAGACCGACGAGCAACACGAGCAGGAGACCGCCCCAGGTGATGAGCGCGCCCCGCGAACCGGCAAGCTCGCGCACGAGGTCGGCGCTCGACTCGGCGAAGGCGCGGGCGCGGTCCTCGCCGTGCAGCTGCCCGCGCACGAACTGGTTGAGCCGGGCGAAGCCGCGCGCCTGGAGGCGGCGCACTTCGCTATCGGGGAACAGCCGCGCTTTGTTGACGCGTATGCGGGCGGCGCGCACGGACTTGAGGTCGCCCAGCACCTCGGTCCATCCCCCGACGATGGCGGCGGCGACACGTCGCCGGCCGGCGAGGAGGGCGTAGAGCAACTCGGCGATCTGCACGATCACCAACTGGGGCAGCACCCGTAGAAGGTGTGGCGCCGAGTAGTTGGTGAGCACCATGCGCACGCGGTGACGCACCTCGGCGGCGCGCACCTCGTCGCGATGTCGTGACCGGTCGCGCTTGTCGACGGGTCGGGCGGCGTTGCCGAGCCCGGCGCGGAAGCCGTTGCGCGTCGCGCCGCGATGCGACGCCCGCGCCGCGGGCGCGACCATCACGCGGGCACCCATGATCTGGGCGCGCCAGCAGAAGTCGATGTCCTCGCCGTGGGGCCACAGCTTCGGGTCGAAGCCGCCGAGTGACGCCGCCAGGTCGGCGCGTACGAGCATGCAGGCGCCGTCGACGGCGAACACGTCGCGCACGGCGTCGTGCTGCTCCTGGTCGAGTTCGCCCGGCTCGGCCAGCGGGGCGACCACACCGGTCTTGTCGATGGTGACGCCGACCGAGACAATGCGGTTGTGCTCGTCCCAGTCGACGATCTTCGGGCCGATGACGCCGGCATTCGACCGGTAGGCCTCCTCGACGAGCAGGCGCACGGCGTCGGGCGCCGGGGCGCAGTCGTCGTGGCAGAACAACAGGTAGGCGGCGCCCTGCACCATGCCGAGGGCCTCGTTCGTCGCCGCCGGCCAGCCCGGGTCGTTGCCGAGTCGGCGCACGAAGGCGTCGGGGGCGACGGCGGCGACGCGCGCCGTCGGGTCCTCGGCGCTGCCGGCGTCGAGCACGAGGATCGACAGATCGCCGTAGTCCTGGGCGGCGAGGGCCGCCACGGCCGAGTCGAACCACGGCCCCGGATCACGCGTCACCACGACCGCGACCACCGGCGGCAACGACGTGAGCTCGCCGTCGACCTCCGAGTCGTCCGGGTCCAGTACCGGCTGCGGGGCCGTTTCGGGGGGCATGGGGGGTCTCAACCTACTTGCCGTCCCCCAAGGCCATCTGCTTGCAACTGTTATGCAAACCGTGTAATGTGGTTAGCACCGCACCACGAGGCTGAGGAGTACCCGTGACCATCAATGACAATCTTCGCGACGCCGCGTACATCGCCATCGGTATGGGCGTCATCGGTTTCCAGCGCGCCCAGACCCGCCGTCAGGACCTGCGCAAGCAGTTCGCCGACCAGCGCGCCGCCTTCGAGTCCCGCGGCGCCGAAGTCGTGAACCTGGTGAGCGAGGCGCTCAAGCAGGCCGACGCCGCCATCTCGCCCGTCGTCGACGCCCTCGAAGCCCAGGTCGACAACGTCGTCAACGCGCTGCCGGCCCAGGCCCGCACGCTCGTCGAGCCGGCGCGCCAGGCGAGCAAGGACGCCCGCCAGCAGCTGCGCTCCCGCGTCGCTACCGCGTAGCGGTCAGCGTCCCCCACCCAGCCGAACCGGTACGCGGTTTGTGCCCTGCAAGGGCACAAACCGCGTACCGGTTCGTTGTTAAAGGAGCGCGGCGAGGACGTCGCGCAGCGTGTCGTCGAGGGAGATCTCCGGCTGCCAGCCTGTCGCGGCGCGCAGGCGGGCGTTGCTCCCGACGAGCACCGGCACGTCGACCGGCCGCACCAGCGCCGGGTCGACTTCTACCCGCAGGTCGACGTCGGCGAGCGCCAACAGCTTCTGCGCCAGCGTCTCGACCGAGACGTCGACACCGGAGCAGACGTTGTACGCCTCCCCCGCTGTCCCCTCGGTGACGAGCAGGCGATAGGCGCGCACGACGTCGCGCACGTCGGTGTAATCACGCCGGGCGCTGAGATTGCCGACCTTGATCGGCGACGTGTCGCCGCTCTTGATCGCCTCGGCGATCCGCCCGGCGATGTCGGCCACCACGAAGCGCCCCGCCTGGCCGGGGCCGATGTGGTTGAACGACCGGGCGCGCACGACCGGCACGCCGAAGCCGAGGTGGTACTGCACGCCCAGGTATTCCGCGGCAACCTTGCTGACCGCATAGGGGGTGACGGGGTTGAGCTTGTGGTCTTCGGTGAGCGGCAGGTCCTCGGGCCGGACCGGTCCGTACACCTCGGCTGATCCGATCAACAGCACCCGCGGCGCTGGCTCGACCCGCCGGGTTGCCTCGAGGAGATGCAGGGTGCCGACGGCGTTCACGTCAAAGGTGCGCGCCGGGTCCTTCCAGCTCTCCCCCACGTGTGCCAGCGCGGCGAGGTGAATGACGGCGTCGGGGGAGGCGGCGAGCACCGCCGCGGTCAGGGTCGACTGATCGCCGAGGTCGACGTCGTTCTGGTGCGGCGCGGTCACGTCGTCTCCCAGAGCGCGCAGATGCTCGACCAGATACGTCCCGACAAACCCGTGGCCGCCGGTCACGAACACCCGCATGGGCGTGGACCCTATTGGATGCGCTCGGCCAGCCCGACCCTCACCGCGGTGAGTGGCCGGGCGCGGCGCAGCGCCTGCGGGTGACGCAGCGCCAGTCGGGCGATCGTGAACACGCTGACCGCGGCGCTGCGCGGGTGCACGAGACCGGCGCGGCCGGTGTGGCGGGCGATCGTGGCCAGGCGGTTGCGCAGCGACTGCGACTCGACGAAATCGGGATCGGCGGTGTCGCTGCCGCGGCGGTGGACGGCGCTAGCGCCCGGGACGCAGGCGAAGCTCCAGCCGTGGTCGCGCAGCCGCCAGGCGATCTCGACGTCGTCCCAGTAGACGAAGAGCCACTCCCACCACGGCTTGGGGCCGATGGCGTCGAGGGCGGCGCGCCGCCACAGCGCCGCCGCGCCGGATACGCCGAAGGGCGCGTCGGTCGAGGGCACCGGGGCGTGCCGGTCGCGATCGCGGGCGCGGTACGCGCCGTCGAACTCGATGCCCGTCGAGTCCACGCGACCGTCGGGCAGGCGCAGCACGCCGGTGACCGCCGCGACGCGATCGTTCGCCGTGAGCGCCGCGACGCACGCTGCGACGTAGCCGTCACCCAATTCGCAGTCGGCGTTGAGGGACAGCAGATACGGCGCGTGGGTCAGGGCGTAGCCCTGGTTCATCGCGGCCGCGTATCCGACATTGCGGGGGTTGTGCACGACTTCGACGCCGCCGATCGCCTCGGCACGCGCCGCGGTGTCGTCGGGCGACGCGTTGTCGATCACGACGATGCGTGCGACGACCGGACCCTGCGCCCGCACGGCGGCGACGCAGGCCGGCAGGTCGGCGCCGCCGCCGTAGGTGACGATGACGACGTCTACTTCTGCCACGTCACCCCGCACACCGTTGCGGTCCCGTTCCACTGCAGCAGCAAAGGGCCGGCGACGCTGTCGTGCACCACGACGGGCGCGGCGCCGCTGCCGGCGAACGAGCGCGGCCCGGCGCGGCCGCCTCCGGCGTAGGGAACGAAAGCGTCGACTCCGGTGGCCGCGCGCGTCGTCACCGAGATCACGGCGTCGGCGATGCTCGGCACACGCGTGATCATGACGGGAAAACCGTGCGGGTCGACGACAAAGCAGTCGCCGCGGGGCTGCACCTTGGCGCGGCGGGGCGTCGTCAGTGCGGCGGCGGCGCTCCCCACAGCGTCGGTCGGCGCACCGGGCGCGACCTCGGTGCCGAGACGGGCCCACGCGAGGTTGGCGACGTTGGGCGTGAACGCCGGGAGGTCACCGCGGCGCTGGAGCCGACGCAGGTCGGCGATGCTCACGTCGCGGGCGTAGCTGAATTCGGGGAACTGGCTCACGAGGTGCTCGCCGCCCAGCGACAGCGCGGCCAGCATCTGGCCCCGCAGCGTGAGTTCGACGTTGCGGTCGAAGTGCAGGCTGTCGAACAACTCGTTGGTGCCGAGGCCGGTCAGCAGCGCGCAGGCGACCAGCGCCAGGGCCACGCGCGGCGTGTCGTCGCGCACCACTTGCTGGGCGGCGAAGGCAATCAGCGGGAGCAGCATCGCTGCGCAGAGATACAAGTAGCGGGGTGCGGCCGGGCTCTGGACGGCGCCACGGCCCTGCGAGATCACCGCCAGCATGATCGGGCTCGCGGCGGCCAGCGCCAGGACCAGCGGCGCGCGCCGCCACCAGTCGGCGCCGCGCACGACGACCACGACGAGCAGGGCGACGAGCAACGCGTCACCGATGTGCTGGCTCTTGAACGGCGCTCCCAGCGTCGCCGCCATGCCGCCCCACACGTAGCGCGGGATGTCGCCCGGGCCGCCGTGCAGCGCCGAGGTCCCGCCCTCGAGTCCGACGCGTCCGCAGAACTTCAGCCACACGAGGTACACCGCGGCCGCCGGCGCGGTCATGGCCGCGGCCTTGCGCCAGCCCCAACGCGCCAGGGCGGCCAAGCCGACGGCGACGACCATCACGACGGAGATGCCCGACAGCATCAGCGACGCGACGGCCCCGGTCGCCACCAGCGCCACGCGCCGGCGCTCGCCGGTGTCGTCGACGAGCAACAGAAGCAGCAGCCCAGCGGCGAGCGAGCCGACGAAGCCGACCTGGAACGCCCAGCTCAAGTTCTCCGATCCGGCACCGAAGAGGCCCAGCACCAGCGCGACGCCCGTGGCCAGCGGCGCTCCCACCTGCGATCGGCGCATCAGCCGCCACGCCGCGTGCACGACGACGAGGTGGGTGGCGAAGAGCCCGAAGAGGTACGGCCAGTACGTGTGGAGGTGGTACACGCTGTAGGTGGCGCGCCACCACAGGATCGGCAGCGTGCTCCAGTGCTCGTTGTGGGGTCGCAGCAGGCCGTACTGCGCGTGGTGCAGGCCCCGACGCAAGATGAAATCCCACTCGTCGCCGAAGAACCACTGCCCGCGGTTCGCCACGACGAGCACGATGAGGACGAGCACCAACGAGGCGGCGTGCAGCCACGTCCACGTCTTCGTCGGCCTCGCCACGAGCGCCATATTTGCTGGCGGACCGATCATGAGGTCGCATCGGACCATCTCGTAGAATCCGGCGATGCCGTTCGACCTGGACCTGGTCATCGTCGGTGGCTGCGGGCGGGTCGGCCTGCCACTGGGGCTGGCGTTCGCCGATCGTGGGCTCTCGGTGGCGCTCTACGACGTGAACGCCGCGGCCGTCGACCAGGTGACGCGCGGCGAGATGCCGTTCCAGGAAGATGGCGCCGAGGACGTATTGGCTCGCGTCGGCAGCAACCTCGTGGCCACCATGGACCCGGCCGACGTGGCGCGCGCCGAGAACGTCATCGTCGTCATCGGCACGCCTGTCGATGAGCACCTCGACCCGCGGCCGACGGCGGTGCCCGATGCCGTCGAAGCGTTGGCGCCCCACCTGCGCGACGGCCAGCTCCTCGTGCTGCGCTCGACGCTGTATCCCGGCGTCACCGCCATGGTGGAGAAGCTCATCGAGCGTCTCGGCGTCGACGTCGCAGTGGCGTTCTGCCCCGAGCGCATCGCGGAGGGCGCGGCGCTCAAGGAGCTGTTCGACCTGCCCCAGATCGTCGCCAGTCGCAGCGAGCGGGGCCAGGAGCGCGCCGAGAAGCTATTCGGCGCGTTGACGGCCTCGACGGTGCCGCTGTCACCCGAAGAAGCCGAGTTGGCGAAGCTGTTCACCAACACGTGGCGCTACATCAAGTTCGCCACTGCCAACCAGTTGTTCATGATCGCCAACGACTTCGGCCTCGACTTCGGCCGGATTCGCGCCGCCATGATGTTCGACTATCCGCGCGCCAACGACCTGCCCGGTCCCGGGTTCGCGGCCGGCCCGTGCCTGCTCAAAGACACGATGCAGCTCGCGGCCTTCAACAACAACAACTTCGTTCTCGGCCACGCGTCGATGATGGTGAACGAGGGGCTGCCGCTTTACATCGTTTCGAAGATGGAGGAGTCCTTCGACCTCGCCGGTGCCACGGTCGGCATCCTCGGCATGGCGTTCAAGGGCGGCAGCGACGACGTGCGCGACTCGCTTGCCTACAAGCTGCGCCGGATCCTGCGCTTCAAGGCGCGCCAAGTCGTGTGCACCGACCCCTACGTCACGACCGACGCGTCGCTCGTCCCGCTCGAGGACGTACTGCGCGTCGCCGACGTCCTCGTACTCGCTGCACCCCACCCCGAGTACCGCGACCTCCGCACGCCAACACCGCTCGTCGACGTGTGGGGCTTCACGGGCAACGGCACGCGTATATGACATCGGCCGAGCCGCGGGTTTCAGTCGTCGTCACCGCCTACGAAGAGGGCGAGGCGATCCTGCCGCACCTCGACCGCATCTTCGAAGCCGTGACGCTGCCCTGCGAGGTGCTCGTCGTCGTCGACAGCGCCGACGACTCGACCATGCCCTATCTCGAGAAGTACGCCCGCAGCGAGGCGCGGCTGCTGCCGACGGTGAACACGTACGGGCGCGGTCCCGCCCGCGCCATTCGTTTTGGCATCGACGCGGCGCGCGCCGAGGTCGTCGTCGTGACGATGGCCGACGGGTGTGACGACCCGCAGCAGATCGACCAGTTGACCCGTCTGGTCGAGCGCGGCGTCGTAATTGCGGCGGCGTCGCGCTACATGCGCGGCGGCCAGCAGGTGGGTGGGCCGGCGTTCAAGAGCTTCTTGTCGCGCGCCGCGGGCCGCTCGCTGTACACGCTCGCCCGCGCGGGAACGCACGACGCCACCAACTCGTTCAAGGCGTACAACCGCCGGTTCGTGCAGGACGTCGGCATCGACTCCGACGACGGCTTCGAGGTCGGCCTCGAACTCGTGGCCAAGGCGCGCCGGCTGCGCCTGCCGATCGCCGAGCTACCCACGATCTGGCTCGACCGCACCTTCGGCGTCAGCAACTTCAAGATGGCGGCGTGGCTGCCGCGCTATTTGCGCTGGTACCGCTTCGCCTTCGGACCCCAGCTCACCCTCGACCAAGTGCGGGCCAAGGCCGCGCGAAAGGAAGCAGTTTCGTGACCGAGCAGGAGTCCGTTCTCGTCACCGGTTCAGCCGGGTTCATCGGCGGCTACATCGTCGAGGAGTTGTTGAGCCGCGGCTACCGCGTCGTGGGCATCGACAACCTCAGCAAGTACGGCCGCGTCACCAAGAGCTACGACAGCGACGCCAACTACACCTTCATCGAGGGCGACTGCCGCGACATCGACCTCATGACCGAGACGCTGATGGACGTCGACCACCTCATCGCCGGTGCCGCCCTCATCGGCGGCATCTCGTACTTCCACACCTACGCCTACGACCTGTTGGCCGCCAACGAGCGGATCATGGCGACGACGTGTGACGCCGCCATCGAAGCGCACAAGGCTGGTCGGCTTCAAAAGGTGACGTATATGAGCTCGTCGATGGTGTTCGAGTCGACGGACCACTGGCCCTCGACCGAGGGCGACGAGCGCAAGATCCCGCCGCCGCTGTCGTCTTACGGCTTCCAGAAGCTGGCCGTCGAGTACTACGCCCGCGCCGCGTGGGACCAGTACCAGCTGCCGTACACGATCGTGCGGCCGTTCAACTGCGTCGGTATCGGCGAGCGCCGCGCCCTCGGTGACGTCGACGTGATGTCGGGGAACGTGAAGCTGGCCATGAGCCACGTCGTGCCCGACCTCGTGCAGAAGACGGTCAAGGGACAGGACCCGCTGCACATCCTGGGCGACGGCAGCCAGGTTCGGCACTACACCTATGGCGGCGACCTGGCGCGCGGGATCGTGACGGCGATGTCGCATCCCGACGCCCGCAACGACGACTTCAACCTGTCGACGGCCGAGTCGACGACGGTGCTCCAACTCGCCGAAGTGATCTGGAACAAGGTGCACGGCGGCGCCAAGCCCTTCAGCTTCGTCAGCGATCCGGGCTTCGAACACGACGTCGCCAGGCGCGTGCCGTCGGTCGAGAAGGCCAAGCGCGTCCTCGGCTTCGAAGCCACCACCACGCTCGACGAGATGCTCGACGAAGTGGTGCCGTGGATCGTGCAGGCCGTGCACGACGGGACGATCTGATCCGGCGCATGACGCGCACGCGGCCGCGCTGGGCGGCGGCGCTGGTGGTGTACATGGTCGTGGGCGCTGCGCTGTTGGCGCCGTCGATCCGGCCGGGCCGCACGCTGCTCGAAGTCGACATCCTCGAAGCCGTCGAGCCGTGGCGCAGCCTGCCGCCGGCGCCTCACGTGCACGTGGCGTCTCCGAGCGACGCGCCCTTCCAGTTCCTCGGGTGGTGGGCCTGGACGGGGCGCGAGTTGCGGACGGGTCACGTGCCGGAGTGGAACCCCGACATCCTCGGCGGCGTGCGCGTCGAGCCCAACGGCAATGTCTCCACGACGTATCCGCTGACGTGGTTCGATCGCTACCTCGCACCGTTCGACGGCTACAACGCGTTCGTGTGGGCCCACCTCGTCATCGCGGCGATCGGCGTGTACGCGTTGGCGCGGCGGCTCGGGGCGCGTTTTCTCGCCGCGCTCATCGGGGGGCTCGGCGGCTTCGTCGTCAGCATGCTCGTGCACCTGTCGACGCATCTCAGCCACCTCGTGTCGATCAGCTGGAGCGGCCTGGCCCTGGCGGGCACGCACTACGCCGTGACGCAGCGCCGATGGCGCGGTGTCGCCGCCATGGGTGTGCCGCTGGCGATGTCCTGGCTCGGCGGGGGCACCCAGTTCGCCTACTACCTGAGCCTGGCCTGCGCCGGCTACGGCGTTGTGCTGGCGCTCGCCGCCGGAGGCGGGTGGCGCCCTATCGCCCGCGCGGGGGCACGCATCGGTGCCGGGGCGGCCCTGGCGGCCGCGCTCGCGGCGCCAGCCCTGATTCCGACGCTGGCGGCGTCGAACCTGATCCTGCGGACCCAGGAGCCCGTGACGTCGACGACGCAGACGCACCTGCCGAGCGGCGACGTGTTCCGCCTCGTCCTGCCGACGTGGCGCCACCCCGACGGCTTCAACTGGGGCCACGTCGAGAACGTCGAATACGAGGTCGACTCGCCCTTCATCGGCGTCGGTGCGCTGATGCTGGCCGCCGGGGCGATCGTCGTGGCGCGGCGGCGGCGCGACGTGGCGGTGACGGTCGGTGCGGCGGCGGCCGTGGCCGTGCTCAGCTTCGTCGGCCCCATCCACCGCGTGCTCTACGCCGTCGTGCCCGGCTACAACCACTTCCGCAACTCCGGGCGGTGGATCTCGCTGTTCGGCTGGTTCGTGCTGCCGCTGGCTGCCGTCGGGCTGAGCGCGCTCTACGACCGGGCGCGTGACGCCCGCCGCGCCGTTTCCGTCGCGGCGATTGCGATCGCCGGACTCGCCACCCTGCCCGTCGTCGTGGGCATCGTGAAGACGAGCGTGCCGGCGCGCCGCTTCGCCAGCGACTGTGCCTTCGTCGTGGTGCTGGCGGCGCTGGTGTTCGTCGCCGCCAATCTGCGCGGCCGCAACGCGGCGCGCGCCGCTCTCGGCCTCGCCACCGTCGTCGTCCTCGCCGAAGGCGTGGCCCACACCACCACCTGGTACGGCGCCCACCGCGAGTCCGACGCTCTCTTGCCGCTGGCGCAGCTGCGCGCCGCGGCGGCGCACGGCCGCCTCATCCGGTACACGCCGGCGTTGACCCAGTTGCCGCCGGTGCTCGCCGACGTGCCGCTCGCCTATCGTCTGTCCGACGCGTCGGGCTGGGCCGTGTTCTTTCCCAAGGACATTGACCGCTACATGAACGTCGTCGAGCAACACGGCGACTTCGCCGAGGCGACCAACGTCGAGCCGCCGCTGACGACGGCGCCGGCGCTGACCTCACCGCTGCTCGACGCCCTCGACGTGACGACCGTGCTCGTCGACCCCGGGATCACGACGCCGTTGCCCTACCCCGTCGTCGGCACCGAAGGCCCAGTTCGCATCCTGCACCGGCCGAACGCGCTCGGACCGGCGACGCTCGTGCGCGGCGTGCCCGCCAGCGACGCCGAAGTGTGGCGTCATCTCAAGCAGGCGCCGCAGGACATCGCGAGCGTGGCCTACGTTCAGGGCCTCTCACAGCCTGCGGGCGGGAGGGGCCGGGTGCACCTCGTGCACGCCACGGCCGACACGCAGCGCTACACCGTCCGCGCCGACGGCACGAGCGTGTTGCGCGTGTCCGGCCGTTACGACCGCGGGTGGACGGCGAGCGTCGACGGCCACCGCACCCGCGTGCTGCGCGCCGACGGCGTCTTCCGGGCCGTCGTCGTCCCATCCGGCACCCACACCGTCAACTGGCGTTACCGCAACCCGGCGACGGCGCAGGGCCGCGCCGTCGGGGCCCTCGCCGTGCTGGTCGCGTTCGGCCTCGTAGTGGTGCCGGAACGGCGCCCGATCACGGGATCGGACCACCCCGCCATCTAGTTTGTGCAGTCGTGCGTTGCCCCCGACTGCGCCTGCTCGTGCCGGTTCTCGTACTGCTGTCGGCCGCCGCCTGTAGCGGCGGGTCGGGCGGCGCGAGCCAAGGCGATCGCCTCCATCCCAAAGGCGGCGACGTCTTCCTCGAAGCCCTGACGGAGTCCGGGCCGAACACGTTCACGCACAGCGTCGCCCTGGCGCCCGTGCCGGCGATCGGCGTCGCCGGGACCACCGGCGGATCGTCGACGCAGGGGCTGCGCTCGATCGCGGGGACGACGGCCGGCCTGTACGGCGGTTCGGGATCCCAGCAGGCGTGCGACCCGAACGCCGCCGTGGCGTCACTGCTCGACCACGACGCCACCGCCCAGGCGTGGGTCGACGCCCTCAACACCGACAGCGACCTCACGTGGAGCGGCGGCTCGAAACTTGCGGCCGAGGACATCACCACCTACGTCGGCGAGTTGACCTCGGTCATCCTGCGTAACGACACGCGGGTCACCGACCATGCGTTCTCGGGCAACCGATCGCCGGCGTTCCAGGCCGTCCTCCAGCACGGCACCGCGGTGATGGTCGACGCGCAGGGCATCCCGCGCGTGCGCTGCGCCGCCTTCAGCCCGCTGACGCCCCCGGTGCCGGCGTCGTCGCCGAAGTACCGCGGCACGAAGTGGGACGGCTTCGACCCCAAGAAGCTCGTCGCCGTCACCAGCGGGCGCACCGTCGACAGCTTCACCGTGGTCGACATCCATACCGGCAAACAGATCGACATCTTCGTGGGCGCCAACTGCCTGTGCGACCGGACGAAACAGGGATCGACGACGACCACCTCCACGACCGTCGACTTCGTCAACGAGACGACGACGACGTCGAAGACGGGGCGCACCACGACCACCATCCGCCACACGACGACGACCGCGGCACCGGCGACGACGACCACGCACGTCACCACGACGACGCCGCCGACGACGGCTCCGCCGGCAACGACGACGACGACTTCGGGGCCGTGACGGCGACGCCCAGCATCCGGCGCGCCAACTTGGCGCCGCGTTCGAACACGCTCGTGATCATCCCCGCGTACAACGAGGAGGAGTCACTGCCGGGTGTCATCGCCGACCTCAAGCAGTTCGCGCCCACCCTCGACGTGCTGGTCGTAGTGGACGGCGCCACCGACGCCACCGCCGAGGTTGCCTACGCCCACGGCGCGACCGTCGCGACGCTGCCGTTCAACTTGGGCATCGGCGGCGCGCTGCGCACCGGGTTCGCCTACGCCCGGGCACACGGCTACGAACGCTGCATCCAGTTCGACGGCGACGGCCAGCACGATGCGCGCGAGATCGGCCACCTGCTCGACGCACTGGACTCCGGCTTCGACATGGTGATCGGCAGCCGCTTCGCCGGTGCGGGTGAATACGACGCCGGGCGTACGCGCCGGGGCGCCATGGGGATGCTGCGGTTGCTGCTCTACATCCTCGCCGGTCAGCGCTTCAGCGACACGTCGTCCGGCTTCCGGGCGTTCTCGCGACCCGTCATCGAATTCTTCGCCCGCAGCTACCCACTCGACTACATGGAGTCGGTCGAATCGCTACTCCTGGCGTGCTACGCCAACTTCCGCGTCGGCGAGGTGCCGACGGCGATGCATCAACGAACGGGCGGCGCGCCGTCGAACCGGCGCTTCCGCTTGATTTACCACTACGTGCGACTCATGATCGTCCTCGTGGTGTCCGCGTCACGCAGCCGCCGCCAACCCACGGGAACGCGCGGATGAGCGGACGGGCCCACATCTTCGTGCTGCTGCTCGCCATCGGGCTCGTCGGCTTCGTGCTCCGCCTCGTGCGGCGCCGGCAGATGCGCGCCAAGTACAGCTTCATCTGGCTGGGCCTCGGTCTGGGAGCGCTCGTGCTCGCCGTGGTGCCCGGCCTGCTGGATCGGACGGCGTCGGCGGTCGGGGTCGACTATGCGCCGGCGCTGCTGTTCATGCTGGCGATCCTCGTCCTGCTACTCGTCGTCGTGCACTTCTCCTGGGAGTTGTCGCGCCTCGAAGAGCGCGTGCGAACGCTGGCCGAGTACATCGCCCTCGTCACCGCCGAAAAAGCAGAGTCGCCGTCGCCCGGCGACAACGTCGGCGAGCCGCGCTAAGCGCGGCGCGCCCGGTTACTGGCGCGACTGCCCGCGGGCCCGGCGCGCCACGCCGACGATCTTCTGTACGCCCGGCGCCTTGCGGGCGATGGCGTAGGGGCGGTCCTTGTGCTCGACGATCGCCTCGAGTTCTTCGACGTGCTTGCGCAGGAAGAACAGCTCGTCGGTGAAGGCGCGATGGCGCGCCACCTCTGCGTCGCGGTCGTCGAGCAGCATCTGCACGTCCTGGGTGACGATGCGACCGCGCTGGCGTGCGGCCCGCGTCTGACGCCACCGCCACGGCTCCAGGGCGACGCGGCGCAGCGGCGCCACGTTGTCGGCCCACGTCATGGAGTCGGCAACCTGGATCGCGCGCGCCGAGGCCTCGCGGCGTCGTTCCGGATCGCGCAACAAGTCGACGATGGCGCGCGCCAGGCCGTTCACGTCACCCGGTGCGACGACGATGCCGAGGTCTTCGCGCTCGACGATGTCGGCGAACACGTCGCCTCCCGTCGTGACGACCGGGAGTCCCGCCCACAGGTAGTCGAGGATGCGGCTACGGAATGCCAGCCGCGTCTCGGCAAGGTCGCGGGCAGCAGAGATGGCGATGTCGGACTCGACGAGGAACGCTTCGCGCTCGTCATAGCCCGTCCAGTCGCCGAAGACGACGGCGTCGTCGAGACCGAGAGCCGCGACGTGGTGCACGACGGCTTCGGCCATGCGCATCGGCGGTACGTCAGGACTCGACAGCTGCAGGCCGAGGAAGTAGAGCTTGGCGTTCGGCACCCGATGCAGCACGAGGCGGAACGCCTCGACTACCGAGATCGGGTCGAACCAGTCCCACACGCCGCCGCCCCACAGCACGACGAGGTCGTCGACGCCGATCTTGGGATGCACGCCCTTCAGCACGGGCTCGGGATGGCGCGGCCGGTGCCGCGGCAAGCCGAAGGGCACCACGTCGATGAGCTGGCGCAGCGTCGGGTCGGTGGCGTAGGTCACCGAGTCGAGTCGGCCGCGCGAGCTCAGCATGCCGAGCCAGTAGTCGCGCTGGCGCTCCGACGCGCAGATGAAGTAGTCGCAGGCGTCAAGCAGTTCGTTGAGGACCGACGCGTCCTGGCGCAGCGCCAGATCGGCGGCCGCCCCTTCGCCGTGCAATTCGGCGTTCTCGAATAGGAACGGGTCGTACATGTCGGCCACGAGCACGGTCTCGACGTTCGCCAGCTTCGGGTACTCGCGCAGCTGGTAGCCCTGCAGCACGACGACTTCAGCCGCGCTGGCCAGGCGTACCAGGGTCGTCTCGTCGGGATAGCCGTAGATGGGCACGCCGTCGACTTCGGTGTTGGTCTCACCCGGAGCGGCCACCGCGACGTTCGTCGTCGACGACAGCGCCTTGGCCATCTCGAAGGCGCGGATCGCGGGGCCGCGCATCTTCTCGCCGACCTCGTTCGCCGAGATGAACAGCACCCGCTTGGCGCGGTGGCGCTCGAACACCTTGGCGAGTCCGAAGCCGTCGACGACCTTGCGCTGCACGTCGACGTGCTCGCGGTCGGTCAGGACGGGCGAGAACGGCGACCCGAACAGGGCGAGGATGTCGTCGTCCTCGCGGCGCCGGGCGCGCTGAATCTTGCTCCGCTCGGCGATCAGGCCGTCGATGTCGGTGAGCAGGTCGTGAATGGCGTGGAGATGCGACAGCGTGATGCGCGAGACCTCTTCGGTCGGCGCGGTGTCACCACCGGGGTCGTAGGCGTCGCGATTTGCGGGCAGGTCGCCGCGCTGGACGGCGCGGTCGATCATGACGAGCAGCGCGGGGGCCAGCACGCGCGCCAGCGTGTCGTCGCCGTAGTTCTTGATGACGGCGCGCAGCGCGTTGCGTTCGTACAGCAGCATGCGCTGGTGCTGTGCGAAGCGCGACGACGTACCGTGCATGCGGTGGAACGTGATGGCGTTCTCGGCGAAGCGCACCTCGTAGCCGAGCAGCCACAGGCGCCAGCCGAAGTCGACGTCTTCGAAATACGCGAAGAACTTCGGGTCGAAGCCCCCGGTGTTGAGGTACACCTCACGGCTCACGAGCATCGAGCCGCCGCAGGCGAACAGCAACGGCGCACCGTCGCGGGCGTCGACGTCTTCGAGCGGCTTGCCGTAGCCAACCTGGTCGCCCATGCCGTAGAAGTTGACGACGGCGTCGACGAAGTCGACCTTGTCGCCGTCCCACCCGCGGATCTGGCCGGCCACGCACACCACGCCGTTGGCCGGTGCGTAGGCGGCGACCAGTTCGGACAGCCAGCGCGGATCGGCACGCATGTCGTTGTTGATGAAGGCGACACACTCCGACCCGCTCGCCTCGACACCCGTCGTCACCGCCGGCGCGAACCCGGTGTTGTAGCCCTGCGGCAGCACCTTGACCCACGGGTAGTCGTTCGCCAGCAGTTCGAGCGATCCGTCGGTCGACCCGTTGTCGACCACGATCACCTCGACGAGCTCGCGCGGGTAGTCCTGCGCCGCCAGCGACTCGAGGCACGGCGGGAGGTGCTCGATGCCGTTGAAGTTGACGAGGACCACGGCGACGCGCCGTCCCGCCGGCGAGGCGGGCGGCAACAGTTCGGCTTCGTCGGGTGACGGGCGGTGGCGCAGCCGCTCGAACACAGTGGCGAGCGACGCGGCCAGCGTGCGCTGGGCGTCGCTGTCAGCGTGCTGGCGCGCTTCGATCCACGCCGCCAGCCGCGAACGCGGGCTGAGCGGGTCCTCTTCGGGGCGCAACGCCTCGGCGAGCGACATCGCCACTTCGGTCAGTTCGTCGACGTCGTCGCGCAGCTGATCCTTCGCCGGCAGCGGCACGTGCGCCGGCAGGTCGGGCAGTGTGGCCGGCGGCCGCAGCACGAGCGTGGTGCGGTAGTGCGGCGGGCGGTGATCAGTCTCGAGCAGCAGGTCGTTGCACAGCGCGTCGATGCGGTGCAGCACGTCTTCGGCGCCGCGGATCAGCAGGTGCGCCTTCAGGTAGTAGAGCGCCACCCAGTGGAACAGCCAGCCGTCGCCGAAGAGGCGGTAGTCGATCCCGCGGTCGGCGAGCCAAGCGGTGATGGCGTCGCCGTCGGGCAGCGAGAACTCGGTGTGTTCGTCGAGGGGCGCCAGCGTGTGGCCGAGCTTGGCGACGAAGTACGAGTTGACGAGGTGCTCGACGCGCACCGAGCGCGGGTCGAACCACGGTGCCACCGCGACGACGGGGCCGCGGCTGACGCGCAGCAGCTCGGCGAGGAACTCGGTGCGACGCTGGGGCGGCAAGTGCTCGAGCACGTCGTGCGAACAGACGAGGTCGAACGAGTTGTCGGCGAAAGGCAGCTCGAAGCCCGAACCGAGGATGTGGGCATGGCCGTCGGTGTTGGGGTTGTCCTGGTAGACGTCGAGGCTGACCGTTTCGTCTTCGGGGAAGATCGACGCGATCGTGCCGAAGGGATCACCGACGTCGAGAATGCGAATGCGTTCCGGCGGCAGGCTCGTGCGCCGGATCTGGAAGACGTGTGAGTACCGGCTGTAGAGGTCGAAACTCTGCGAACGAAGCCACCGCACCGGCTCAGCGTAGGCGGCGCAGCGCCATGCGCAGCAGTTCCGGCCCGCGCCCGTTGCGGACGTGGCGGCGCAGCGACGCGGCCACGTGGAAGGGGCCGCGCCGTTGCCGGGCCGCCCCGCGACCGACCGCCGCCAACCGCCCGGCGGTCTCGCGGTCGACGAGATCCGGCGCGCGCCGCGGCGCGTCACAGAAGGCAACGAGCGCGGCGAGCGCCTTGCTCCAAGCGAAGTCGGGCGCCACCTTGCGCACGGCGGCGGACGCTTCGGCGCGCGCCGCGTCGTCGGAGAGCAGCGCGTCGATGGCGTTGGCGAGCGCCGACACGTCGTCGGCGGGCACCGCCGTACCGAGGTGGTGGGCTTCGACGAGTTCGCCCATGGCGTCGCCGGCGGTGCACACGATCGGCAGGCCGGCCCACAGGTAGTCGAGCACGCGGGTGCGGAACGAAAACGCCGTCTCGACGTGGTCGAGGTGCGTACTCACCCCGATGTCGGCGTCGAGCAGCCAGTCGGCGCGTTGTTCGTAGGGCACCCAGTCGTGGTTGAAGAAGACGTGCTTGCCGGTAAGGCCGAGCTGTTCGGACAACGCCAGGGCTTCGGTCGCCATGCGCATCTGCGGCACCTCGGGATTCGGGTGCTTCATGCCGAGGAAGTACAAGCGCAGCTTCGGCCGGCGCGCCTTGAGCGCGTCGACGGCGCGGATGAGGGTCAGCGGGTCGAACCAGTTGTAGACGCCGCCACCCCACAGCAGGACCTCGTCGTCCGCGGCGATGCCGGCGACCGCGCCGCGGATTGCATGGCGCTGCTGCGACGCGGGTTCGTCGTCCACACCGAAGGGGACGACGTCGATCAGCGACCGCAACGACGGATCGGCGTCGTAGGTCAAGGGGTTGATGCGCCCGAGAGCGCCGAGGGCGCCGAGCCAGAAGTCGCGCTGCTTCTCGCTGGCGCACAGGAAGTAGTCACCGCGCGCGATCTGCTCGTTGAGCACGGCGACGGTCGACGCCACGACTTCGACGCGCACGTCGTGCTCACTGGCCTCGCGCGACAGTTCGAGTTGCTCGAGGTGGAACGGGTCGTAGAGGTCGACAACCATGACCTTGTCGGTGTGCGCCAGCCACGGCTGGCCGTCGATGACGAAGCCCTGGAACACGATGACGTCGCACCATGCTTCGAGCGCCTTCAGTTCGTCGGTCCAGCCGCGACGCACCGCGAACGACGACGGCAGCGGATCACAGTTGCCGGTGGTGAACAGCGTGACGTCGTGACCGCGCTGCGACAGCGCCGTAGCCATCTTCCACGCGCGGATCGCCGGGCCGGCCATGCGGGCGCCCAGGGCGTCATTCGTGATGACGAGGATCTTCACGGCAGGCGCGGCGACGCGCCGTCCACGGTCCACGTCGCGTCGAGGGCGACGAAACCGTGCTGCTGGCGGGGCGTGCCGGGTTCGACGTCGAAGCGCAGCGCGTGCAGACGGTGGTCGTAGGGATGCGTCGCGCTGTAGTCGTAGAAGCCGACCGCCAAGTCGTAGGTTCCCGCCAGCAAGGGCAGACCCTCGACGGTCATGTCGACAACACCCGAGCCGTTGACCTTCTCGGGGATCACGCCGACGTCGCGCGTGTTCGGCCCGGACAGGTCGATGCCGTTGAGCGTGGTTATGCCGATGCCGAACACCGGCCGCGCGATCGGTTCGCTCGTCGTGTAGTGCAGGCGGAACGTGACGCGTTCACCGGTGCGCACCTGCTGGGTCGGCACCCCGTCGCGCCCGATGATCTCGACCTTGTCGATGCGGCCCTCGCCTGAGCCCCAGCGCGACCCGCCGATGCCCTCGTCGTGGCGGGCGACGTGGGCGTCGGCCATGTAATTGTCGATGACGTCCGCCGCGGTGCCGACCTGCTTGAGCACGCCGTGTTCGAGCAGGGCGACGTGGTCGCACAGATTGCGGACCGTCCCCAACGCGTGGCTGACGACGACGATCGTCTTGCCTTCGTTGTGGAGGTCGGCGAACTTCTCGGCGCACTTGCGCTGGAAGTTCTCGTCGCCCACCGCCAGGATCTCGTCGACCAGCAGCACGTCGGGATCGACGTTGATGGCCACGGAGAAGCCGAGGCGCACGTACATGCCCGAGGAGTAGTTCTTGACCGGCGTGTCGATGAAGCGTTCGAGACCGGCGAACTCGACGATGCCGTCGAACTTGGCGTCGAGCTCCTTCTTCGAGAGGCCGAGGATCGAACCGTTCAGGTAGACGTTGTCGCGCCCGGACAGCTCGGGGTGGAAGCCGGCGCCCACTTCGAGCAGCGCGCTCGTCTTGCCGACGATGGCGGTGCGGCCCTTGTCGGGGCGCAGGATGCGCGCCATGCACTTGAGCAGGGTCGACTTGCCCGAGCCGTTCTCTCCGATGAGGCCGAAGGTGGAGCCCTTCGGCACTTCGAGTGACACGTCCTTGAGCGCCCAGAACTCTTCGTACTTCGCGCGCCCGCCGCGCATCAGCGCCACCTTCAGCGAGTCGTTGCGCTCGTGGTACAAGCGAAAACGTTTCGAGACGTGCTCGGCCAGGACTGCCGGTTCGCTCATTACAGCTCCTCGGCGAAGCGCGGTTCGAGCTTCATGAAGATCCAGCGACCGATGAGCACGCTCAGGATCGCGGCGCCCGCCACGTAGGCAAAGTCGTACAGCGGGGGCCAGCGCAGGTCGTACATCAGGTTGCGGTACATGTCGACGAAGCGAACCATCGGGTTGAGCCCGTACAGGCGCTCGACCGGCAGCGTGTGCCCGAACAGCTTTGCCGTGCGTGGCACGAGGCTCTTCGGATACACGATGGGGGTGGCGTAGAACCAGAGCTGGAGCAACAGCGCGAGGAAGTGCTGCACGTCGCGGAAATACACGTTCATGGCACCGAGCGCGAGGGCGATGCCGTAGGCGAAGAACATCTCGAGGGCGACGACGAGGACCACGCCGGGGATGTATTGAATGGCCACGTTGCCCACGAACAACAACGCGGCGATGAGCACCCCGAGTTCGATCAGAAACTGCACCGCCCAGGACGCGATCACCGACGCCGCCAGCACTTCGCGCGGGAAGTACACCTTCTTGATCAGGCCGGCGTTCGCCAGCGGCGCTCCCATGCCGCCCATGAGGCTGTTGAGCAGGAAGTTCCACGGCAGCAGGCCGCACAACAGGAAGAAGCCGAAGTTGTGCAAACCGGACGGATTGCCGGTGTCGGGGTCGACCCGGATGACGAAGTGGAAGACCAACCAGAAGATCGCCATGGTCGCGAGCGGGTTGATCATCGACCACGCCCACCCCAAGGCCGACCGCTTGTACTTGCCGCGTAGCTCACGCAGAGTGAGGTTGCGGAAGAGTTCGCGGGCTTCGGCTAGCTCCGAGACCGTCGCCATGACGGGACCAGCGTAGTTACCCCTTTAGTGTGAAACCGCAATGCGGATCGGGGTCGTCTCCTCTCACTTCCCGCCGAACTTCACTTCGGGCGGCACGCTCGCACCCCAGCGGCTGGCGCGCGCCTTCGCCGCCGCCGGCCACGACGTATTCGTCTACGCCGGCCACCTCGACAGGAACCGGCGCGCCGGTTCGAGCTGGGACGAGACCGACGAGGCCGGCGTCAACGTCCACTGGATCGAGATCAACCCCTGGATCGGCTGGGCCGACGACCACAACTTCGACAATCCGAATGTCAGCTCGGACTTCGTCGACTGGCTGGTGACGACGCAGCCCGACGTCGTGCACGTCCACTCGTGTCAGGGCCTCGGCGTGGGCGTGATCGAGGCGGCGAAGGCGGCGGGTGTGCCGGTCGTGCTGACGATGCACGACTTCTGGTGGAACTGCGCCCGGCAGTTCCTCGTCGACCGCACCTTCACGCCGTGCAGCCTCGTCGTCGACTGCGGGGTGTGCCAGTGCGAGGTCGACCACCGATGGCTCGGTCTGCGCAACGACCGGCTGCGGGCCGCGCTCGAGCACGTCGACGTGGTGCTGTGCCCCTCGGCGTCGGCCGCGGCGGTGATGGCGGCCAACGGGGTCGACCCAGCGAAGCTGCGCGTCGACGAGAACGGCCTCGAACTGTGATCACGTTTCGCTACACCGGCGGGTGGAACGAGATGAAGGGGGTGCGCGTCGTACTCGACGCGGTGCGCCTGCTTCCGCCCGGCGACTGGCGGATCGTCACCCATAACATCGACGACTTCGTCGTCGCCAACAACGTGTCGCTCGCGGGTTTGCCCGTCGAAACGGTGCCCAGCTTCGCGCCCTCCGAGGCCGCGGCCGTGTGGGCGAACACCGACGTCCTGCTGGTGCCGAGCATCATGCGGGAGTCGCACTCGCTGGTAACGCGCGAGGCGCTCACCGCCGGCGTGCCCGTCATCTGCACCGACACGCTTGGGCCCGAAGAAGTCGTCGAGGACGGCGTCAACGGCCTCGTCGTCCCGGCGGCCGACGCGTCCGCGCTCGCCGACGCCATGCGCCGCTTCATCGACGAGCCCGCGCTCGTCGACAGCATGCGCGCCGCCTGCCATGACATCCCCGTTCGCCCGATCCAAGACCAAGTCGACGGCCTTCTTGCCCTCTACGCCGAACTGGTCTCGCCCGAGGGCCGGAAACAGGCGTCCGGCGAGACCAGTTCGGGGGTTGGGCGGCGGGTGCTGTTTCTCGTCGGGATCGACGGGGCGCCGCTGCGCTATCGCGCGTTCCTGCCGGCGGAGGCGCTCGGGCTGTTGGGCGTGCACGCCGACGTGCGCTACTACTCCGACGCGTCGGTGCCCGAGCTGGCGCGCCAGGCTGACGCCATCGTCGTGTACCGCGTGCCGGCGACCGCCGAGGTACTCGACGTCATCGCCGCGGCGCGCGCCCGCGGCGTCGTGGTGCTCTACGACGTCGACGACCTGATCTTCGACCCGGAGCTGGCCGCCGAGATTCCCGCGTTGTCGATCCTGCCGCCGGACGAAGCCGCGCTGTGGCTCGAAGGCGTGCGCCGCTACCGCACCGCGATGGAAGCGTGCGACGGCTTCGTCGGCAGCACCGCGGGGTTGTGCGCCCACGCCGCCGCCGTGACGGGAATGCCGACCTACCGCTTCCCCAACGGTGTCGGCCTGCTGGTGGGCCAGCAAAGCGACGCCGCGCTGCGCAAGCCGCGCACCGCCGGTCCGGTGCGTATGGGGTACCTGTCGGGGACCAACACCCACGACCACGACTGGGCGATGGTCGAGCCCGCCGTCGCCGCGGTGCTGGCGCGCCACCCCGACGTCGAGTTATGGCTCGTCGGTCTGGTGACGCCCTCTCCGGCGCTCGACGCGTACGCCGCGCGCGTGAAGCGCATCGGCTTCACCGAGTGGACGGCGTTGCCCAAGGTGTTGCGCGACCTCGACGTCAACCTGGCGCCGCTCACCGCCGGCAGCCGCTTCAACGAAGCCAAGAGCGCCATCAAGTGGCTCGAAGCGGCGCTGGTGGCGACGCCGACGGTGGCCTCGCCCACGGAACCGTTTCGCGAAGCCGTGCAGCACGGCCGCAACGGCCTGCTCGCAGAGACGCTCGACGAGTGGACCGCAGCGCTCGAAGCGCTCGTGACCGAACCGGCGTTGCGCGCCCGCATCGGCGCCCGCGCCCGGCGCGACGCGCTCCTGCGGTGGTCGCCCCACCTCCAGGCCCACGTGTACGCCGACATTCTCCGTTCGGCGACGCCCACGACCCGCCAGTCGAACTGGACCGACGTGGTGGCGCCGAGCGAACCGTTCGTCGACCGGCCCCTCGAGCGCTACGAATTGCCGCGCCGCTGGAGCGTCATGCTGCCCCCGCCCGTACGCATGCAGTACCGCCGTTTCCGGGCCTTTCTGTGGCGCTCGTACCGGACCTTCCGCCGCCACGGGCCGGTGGGCATCGTCAAGCGCGTCCCTTCGCGCCTGGCGCGTCGACAAAGATAGGAGCGTGCTCCGCCCACTCCCCCGCCTGCTCGCCGCGGCCGCCGTCATCGCGTCGGTCGTGGGCGTCGTCTTCGCCGTTGCTCCGCCTGCGAGCGCCACGCCGTCCACCTTCCACATCGAGGGAGGCGGCTTCGGCCACGGCGTCGGCATGAGCCAGTACGGCGCCCTCGGTTACGCCCAGCAGGGCTACGGCTACGCCGACATCCTCACGCACTACTTCACCGGCACCGCGGTCACGTCCGTCGCACCCAAGCCCGAGGTGCGCATCCAGATCGGCGACGACACCACCGCTCCCGCCGACCTCACCGTCGTGCCGACCGCGCACGTCAACCTCGTGCTGAAGGGTCAGATCGTCGCCGCCGCCGAAGCGAACCAGCCGATCGTGGCGACGGTGAACAACGGCAAGTTCGACGTGACCGTCAACGGCACCCAAGTTCTCACGCAAGTCGGCGGCGGCGGCGACAACATCTACGTCGAGTACAACAACTCCCCCGTTCACGTGAACGACACCGGCCACGACTACAAGTACGGCCAGATCGAACTGAACGCGCCCTCGGCCACCGAGTTGCGCTCGACCATCGCCAGCATGGGGATGAACGAGTACCTACGCGGCCTCGGCGAGGTGCCGTCGTCGTGGCCGGTCAACGCGCTCAAGGCCCAGGTGCTGGCGGCGCGCTCGTACGCCGAGTACAAGCTCGAGCACGGCGCGACCTTCCTCTACGGCGACGTGCGCGACCAGAACTACGTCGGCTACGACAAGGAAACCAACAGCGGCGGTTCGAACTGGGTCTCCGCCGTCGACGGCACCGGCAACGAGATGGTCACCTACAACGGCGGCGTCGCCGAGACGTTCTATTCGTCGTCGTCGGGCGGCTACACCGAGAACAGCGAGAACGTCTTCTCGGCGACCGTGCCCTACCTGCGCGGCGTACCCGACCCCTACGACTCGGCCAACGGCCAGAACAGTCTGCACACGTGGAAGCGCGACTGGTCGCTCGCCGACATGCAGAGCTTCGTCAACTCGAACTCCGCCACGGCGGTGGGCACCCTCCAGTCGATCGACTTCCTCAACCCCCTCGGCGTCTCGGGCCGCGTGACGAAGGCCAACAGCGACGGCAGCGGCGGCGTGCGCATCGTGGGTTCCAGCGGCACCAAGCACGTGAGCGGGCCGACGTTCCAGTCGATCGTCAATGCCGCTCCCGGGCCGACCCCGCCCTCGGGTGGCCGACTCCCGAGCACGCTGATGCGCATCGGCGGCTCGAGTCCCTACGGCGGCTTCACCGGCGGGGTCTTCGTGGCCGCCGGGCACCTCACCAACGGCGACACCAACCGCATCGTCACCGGCGCCGACAAGGGCGGCGGCCCGCACGTGCGCGTACTCACGCCCGACGGCGACGCCACCGGCGTCGAGTTCATGGCGTACGACCCGCACTTCACCGGCGGCGTGCGCGTGGCGGTGTGCCATTTCGGTGACGACGCTCTCGATTCGATCGTCACGTCGCCCGGGGCGGGCGGCGGCCCGCACGTGCGCGTGTGGAACGCCGACGGCTCGCCCCACAACGGCGGCTTCATGGCCTACGACCCGGGCTTCACCGGCGGCGTCTACGTGGGCTGTGGCGACGTCGACCCGACGAACCCGGGCGACGAGATCATCACCGGCGCCGGCGCCGGCGGCGGCCCGCACGTGCGCGTGTTCGATCGCGACGGCAACCTGCGGGGCGAGTTCATGGCTTATGACCCGCACTTCACCGGCGGCGTCAGGGTGGCGGCGGCGGGCGCCAACATCGTCACCGGGCCCGGGCCCGGCGGCGGGCCCCACGTGCGCCTGTTCGACCTGCTCGGCGCGTCGACCGTCGGGTGGATGGCGTATGACCCGGCGTTCACCGGCGGCGTCTACGTCGCCGGCGGCAACGTCACGGGCGACGCGGCGCCCGAGGTCATCACGGGCGCCGGTGAGGCCGGCGGTCCGCACGTGCGCGTGTTCGACCAGGCGGGCGGCGTGGTCACCGAGTTCATGGCCTTCGCCACCTCGAGCGACCACGGCGCCCGCGTTGCCGCGGCCCACGTGCCCGGCGGCGCCGTCGTCGCCGGCTCCGGAACCGGCGGCCCCTCCCTGCTGCGTGTGATCGCGCTCCAGTGACGCGGGTCTGCGCCCTCGCCGGCGGCGTCGGCGCGGCCAAGATGCTGCGGGGGGTGATGCGCGCCGTCCGCCCGACGGACGTCACCGCCGTCGTCAACACCGGCGACGACGTCGTGCTGCACGGCCTGCACATCAGCCCGGACCTCGACACCATCACCTACACGCTGGCCGAGGCCATCAACCCGGAGACGGGCTGGGGCCTCGCCGGTGAGTCGTGGCAGGCGATGACCGCCTTGGACCGCTACCGCGGCCTCACGTGGTTTCGCCTCGGCGACAAGGACCTCGCCACGCACCTGTACCGCACGCAGCGTCTGCGCGACGGTGCGAGCCTCGCGGACGTGACGGCCGAGATCACCCAGGCGTGGGATATCGACGTGCGCGTCATCCCGGTCACCGAGGACCGCCTCGAGACGCGGGTGACGGTCGACGGCGAAGGCGAGATCGGGTTCCAGGAGTACTTCGTCGGCCGGCAGCACAACGTGACGGTGACCGACGTGCGCTTCGCCGGCGCCGAGGAGGCCCACCCCACGCCCGGCGTGCTCGCCGCGCTCGCCGACGCTGACGTCGTGCTCATCTGCCCCTCGAATCCGATCGTCTCGATCGGGCCGGTGCTTGCCGTGCCCGGCGTGCGCGCCGCGGTCGAGGCGCGCCGCGCTGACGCGGTGGCGGTGTCGCCCATCGTCGCCGGCACCGCTCTCAAGGGCCCGGCGGATCGCATGCTGCGCGAACTCGGCCACGACGCATCGGTCGTGGGCGTCGCCCGCTTGTACCGCGACCTCGCGGCGACCCTCGTGATCGACGAAGCCGATCGTGACCTCGCACCGGCGGTCGAAGACGCGGGCATGCGCTGCGTTGTCGCTCCCACGATCATGCACGACGCGGACGCCGCGGCGGCGTTGGCTCGCGTCTGCCTCGACGCGGCATCATCACCGGCGTGATCACGATCTTCCCCCTCGAGGGCATCGGCGAGGTCCACGACGGCGATCGTCTGGCCACGCTCATCGCCGACGCCGCGGCCGGCGCGTTGCAGGCGGGCGACGTACTGGTCGTCACGCAGAAGATCGTGTCGAAGGCGGAGGGCCGGCTCGTACCGGTGAACCCCGAAGACCCGCTGTCGGCCAAGGCCCTCGTCGAGGAAGAGTCGGTGCGCATCGTGCGCCGCCGCGGCGACCTCATCATCAGCGAGACCAAACACGGCTTCGTCTGCGCCAACGCCGGCATCGACCTGTCCAACGTGCCGTCGGGCTACGCCGCGTTGCTACCTGTCGACTCCGATCGCTCGGCGCGACGCATTCGCGACGGCCTGCGCGCCGACCTCGGCATCGACGTCGGCGTGATCGTCTCCGACACGTTCGGTCGCCCGTGGCGGCGCGGACTCACCGACGTGGCGATCGGCGTCGCCGGGATCGCGGCGGTGGTCGACCTGCGCGGGACGACCGACGCGTTGGGACGCGAACTGCAGGTGACCGAGGTCGCCATCGCGGACGAGATCGCGTCGGCGGCCGAGTTGGTCATGGGCAAGGCGTCGGGCATCCCGGTCGCCGTCGTGCGCGGCATCGACGCCGATTGGTTGCGCGAGTCGTCGGTGGCGAGTGAGATCGTCCGCCCCCCGGCCGAAGACCTTTTCCGCTAGCTCGCGGCGCGATTCGCGCGGAACCATTCGACGGTTTGCGCCACGCCGTCGTCGAAGGCGGTGAAGGGTTGCCAACCCAGCTGCATGGCGGCGCGTCCGGGATCGAGGCAGCTGCGCTGAAGGTCACCGGGACGATCGGCGGCGAAGATGGGCTGGGCGTCGACACCGACGGCGCGTGCGACAGAGTCGTGCACCTGCCGGTCTGACGTTTCGACGCCGGTGCCGATGTTGCACAGCAGCCCGCCGCCGCGATGCGTCGCCCGTACGACGGCGTCGACGACGTCGTCGACGTAGATGTAGTCGCGCGTCTTGCCGCCGTCGCCGAAGATGGTGCACTGGCGCCCGTCGAGCAACAGCCCGGCGAAGATGGCGACGACGCCCGCCTCGCCGTGCGGGTTCTGCCGCGGGCCGTACACATTCGACAGGGCCAACGACGTGAAATCGAGCTCGTACAGCTCGCGGTACGCGTTGAGGTAGTCGGTACTCGCCTTCTTGCTGATGCCGTAAGGCGACAGTGGCCGCTGCGGCTGGCTTTCGCGCACCGGCAACGCGTCCTCGGGGACGGTCCCGTAGATGGTGCCGCCACTCGAGCTGAAGATGACCTTCGCGGCGTGGGCGGCGCGGGCGCCCTCGAGCACGTTGAGCAGCCCGATGATGTTGATCGACGCGTCGTTGACGGGATCGGCGACCGAGTCGCGCACGCTGAGCTGCGCCGCCAGGTGCACGATGGCCTCCGGCTCCCGGCGCTGGATGAGCGCGACGGTGTCGCGCGAGCGGATGTCGAGCGTGTGGATCTTGAGCGCGCCGTCGGCGTTGGCGCGGGCGTCGGCGAGGTTGGAGAGTTTGCCGCCCGAGAGGTCATCGATGACGTCGACCTCGTGACCTTCGGCGAGCAACCGGTCGACGAGGTTCGAACCGATGAAACCGGCGCCGCCGGTGACCAAGTACCGCATCGCTACTCCACTGTCCCGCCGACGACCTCGGCGAAGTCGGGCACGGTTGCGCCGGGACCCACGACGGCGAACTCGCGCACTGATGCGCTCACACCCACCGTGGCACCGACCCCGATGACGGAGCGGTCGACGACGGCGTTGGCGCCGACGAACGCGTTGGCCTGCACGACGGAGTCGATGACGACCGCCGAGGGTTCGACCTTCGCCGTGGCGTCGATGACGGAGCGGCCCGCGATGTCGAGGTTCGCCTGGACGTAGGCCGCCGGGTTGCCGATGTCGATCCAGTAGCCCTCGACGGCGGCGGCGTACAGCACGCCGCGTTCGACCATCGCCGGGAACACTTCACGCTCGACTGAGACCCGACGCCCGCGCTCGATGACCTCGAGCGCCGCGGGCTCCATGACGTAGATGCCGGCGTTGATGAGGTTCGTCGGCGCCGTGCCCGGTGCTGGCTTCTCGATGAACGCCGTAACCCGCCCGTCGCTGTCGGTCACGACCACGCCGAAGCGTGACGGGTCTTCGACGGGGGTGAGCCCGATCGTCGTGAGCGCGCCCGTCGCCGCGTGGGTCATGATCAGCGCGCTGTAGTCCATGTCGGTGAGCACGTCGGAGTTGACGACGAGGAAGCGATCGTCAACCGCGGTTTCGTCGGCGGCGTAGGCGATGGCGCCACCCGTGTCCAGCGGCTCGGCCTCCACGACGTAGCGCACGGGTACGCCGGCGCAGTGACCGTCGGGATAGGCGGCAAGGAACGCGTCGGCCTTGTAGCCCATCGACAGGATCACTTCGTCGACGCCGTGGCGGGCGAGGTGGGCGACGGCACGCTCGAGCATCGGCACGCCGGCGACGGGCAGCAGTTGCTTCGGTGTCGTGTACGTCAGCGGCCTGAGCCGCGTGCCCTCGCCTCCGACGAGGACGATCGCTTTCACGGAGCAGAAGTCGACGTGTCCTGCGGGACGGTGTCCGTCGGATTCGTCGTCTGCTGCAGGTCCGCCGGGTTGGGCAGCGTCGCGGCCGACGGCGGCTGCGTGACCTTGAAGCCCTTGGGATTGAAGCTGACCGTGATCAGCATCCCGTCCTTCAGGCGGATGTCTGACGGGTTCCCCGAGAACTTCGTGCCCTTCGTGTCCTTCAGGTTCTTGAACACGTACGTCGTGAGCTCGCCTGGCTTCTTGCCGCACTTGTCGCCGTTCTTGAACTTCTCACCGGCGCGCTTGAGGTTGACCGACGTGGCGGTGACGGTCACACCCGTGTCGTCAAACAACTTGCCGAAAGTAGCGTTCTTGCCGGCCACCGAGGCGACGAACGGGTGGATGTGCACCAGGCCGTCTTCATGGGTGTGGATGCCGGTCTGGTCGCCCTGGGGGCCGTCCTTGAGCGGCGCGGCCCACTTACCGCACAGGTTGAAGCCATAGGCGGTATGCCAGTGGTCCTTGTTGACGACGGGCGGCACCGTGGACGCGCTCGCCTTGGTGTCGTCGAGGTTCTTCGATGCCATGAAGACGCCGAGCACCCCGAGGACCACGACCACGAACAGCGCGCTGTACCAGCCGACGGGGGTCTTCTTGCCCGCGGTACGCCCGCCGCCGGTCGCTGCCGCGCGGTTGACCTTCTTTGCCTGTGACGCCTTACCCATAGCGGGGTGTGAGGCTACAACGTGGTGGTCGTATCGCCGGTGTCACCGGCGCCCGGGGGCGTGGGCAGCGGCTCGAACGGCACCCGGATGTCGGGCCGGGGGATCTCCTTGAACCCGCACACCAACCATGCACCCGTTTTGTGCGTCATGCGTGCTTCGTACCACCGGTAGGTGTTGTGGTACTGGATCGTGTAGCTCACGAGTTCGTCTCCGCCGGCGAGGGTCTTCGTCGTGCCCATGCGGTGGCGCTTCACGCCGCCGAAGTTCTGTCGCTCCTCGGCGACCTGCCTCGCGAAGTCGGCCTTGCTCGGCGTCGACGAGCCGGCGCACAACATGCCGTAGGCCGTCGCGGTGTCGCCGTCCTGCACCGCCGTGAGATACGAGCTGAGGACGCCTTTGGCGCTGTGGCCGTTGCCACCGCGGACCACGAGGCTGAGCACCAGCGCCATCAGCGCCACCACTACGCACAGGGGCAGCAGCCAACGCCAGCGCCGCCGCGGGACGGCGTCCTCGCGCCCGAGCAACGGTGCCTCAGTCACGAACGACGCAGGGATCGGGCGAGCACCGACAGCACCAGGCGCACACCCATGCCGAGCGCGACGAAGGGGAACACGGCGCGCGTCGGCCAGGTGTGCGACGACCACCAGAAGCGCAACACCGACCGGTGGTGCTCGGCGAGCATGCGGTAGGGCAACTGCCGCGTCGACACGCCACCCTCGTGGATCACGCGGGCCGCCGGGTCGTAGCCGACCCCGGCGCCGAGCACGCCGGCGCGATGACACAGGTCGATGTCTTCGAGGTACATGTAGTAGTCCTCGTTGAAGCCGCCGAGCCGGTCGAACAGATCGCGCCGAATGGCGAAGCACGCCCCCGACACCCAGTCGACACGGCGCGGCGAGGCGTGGTCCCAGTCGAGCAGGCGGTAGCGGCGGGTGAAGCGGTTGTTCGGCATCACGAGACCGAGAAAGGCGTGCCCGGCGGCGTCAAGGGGACGCGGCACGATGCGCGCTGAAGGGTAGAGAGTGCCGTCGGTGTTGTCGATGCGCGGTCCCACGATGCCGAGCTGTACGTCCGCTTCGAGGGCCGCGACGAGCGCCTTCACTGCGCTGGGCTCCACGACGATGTCGGCGTTGCACACCAGCAACACGTCGGCGGCGTCAGGCGCGAGCGCGGCCGCGCCCCGGTTCACGCCACCGCCGTAGCCGTAGTTCGCGCCCGTCTCCACGATCGTCACCCACGGCTCGGCGCGCTTTAGGTCCGCCAGCGACGAGTCGGTGCTGGCGTTGTCGGCGACCACGACGGTGTCGAGGCCGGCACCGTGCAGCGAGCGCACGCAGTCGAGGAGGTACGCGCCGGCGTTGTAGTTGACGACGACCGCCGCGACGCGCATCACCCGAGAATCCGGCGGAAGTACTCCGCCGTGCGCTCGAGGCCTTCGCGCAGACCGATCGTCGGCTCCCATCCGAGGATCTGGCGCGCCAGGGTGATGTCGGGGCGGCGTTGCATCGGGTCGTCCATCGGCAGCGGCTGGTGCACGATCTCGGAACGGTTGCCCGTCACCTCACGGGCGATCTCGGCGAACTCGGCCACCGTGTACTCCGCGGGGTTGCCGATGTTGACCGGACCCACATAGTCACTGTCGAGCAGCGCCAGCAGGCCGCGCACTTCGTCGTCGATGAAGCAGAAGCTGCGCGTCTGCTTACCCTCGCCGTAGACGGTGAGCGACTCCCCCCGCAGGCCCTGCACGAGCAGGTTGGTGACGAGACGCCCGTCGTCGGGTCGCATTAGGTCACCGTACGTATTGAATATGCGCGCCACGCGCACATCGACGCCGTGGGCGCGGTGGTAGGCGAATGTCATCGCCTCGGCGAAGCGCTTCGCCTCGTCGTACACGCCGCGTGGACCGATCGGGTTGACGTGGCCCCAGTACGTCTCGGGCTGCGGATGCACCTGCGGGTCGCCGTACACCTCGCTCGTCGACGCCAGGAAGAACTTCGCCCCCTTGTCTTTGGCCAGACCCAGCATGTGGTGGGTCCCGAGGCTGCCGACCTTGAGGATCTGGATCGGGATGCGCTCGAAGTCGGCGGGGCTCGCCGGGCTGGCGAAGTGCAGTACGGCGTCCACCCGGCCGGGCACGTGCACGAAGTTGCTCACGTCGTGGCGCATGAACGTGAAGCCGGGCGTGCCGAACAACTCCTCGATGTTGGCGATGTTGCCGGTGAGCAGGTTGTCGATGGCCACGACCTCGTCGCCGCGCGCCAGCAGCGCGCGACACAGGTGCGACCCGATGAAACCGGCGCCGCCGGTGACGACTACCCGCATCGTTCGCTACAGCCGCCCGATGCCGTCGTAGGTGAACCCGTGGCGGCGCACCGCGGCCGGGTCGAGCAGGTTGCGGGCGTCGACGATGTTGGTGCCCACCATCAGGCTGCGCACCTTCGTCAGGTCGACGAAGCGGAACTCCTCCCACTCCGTCAGCACGGCCAGCGCCGCCGCACCTTCGACTGCGGCGTAGGCGTCGTCGCACACGGCGAACTCGTCGAACTGCCGACTCGCCATCGGGTCGAACGCCTGCACCTTGGCGCCGCGCGCCAGCAGCCGCTCGATGATGAACAGCGCCGGCGACTCACGCGTGTCGTCGGTGCGCGCCTTGAACGTCAGCCCCCACACGGCGATCGTCTTGCCTTCGAGCGAACCACCGGCGGCGAACGCGATCTTGTCGGCCACGCGCTCGTACTGCTCGTCGTTCACCGCCACGACGCTGCGCAGCAGGTCGAACCCGTACCCACGGTCCTCCGCCATGTGAATCAGCGCCCGCGAATCCTTCGGAAAACAACTACCGCCCCATCCGGGGCCCGGGCGGAGGAACTCGAAGCCGATGCGCTTGTCCTGGCCCATGCCGAGCGCCACGTCTTTGATGTCGGCGCCGACGAGCTCGCAGAAGTGGGCGACGGCGTTGATGAAGGACACCTTGGTGGCGAGAAACGCGTTGGCGGCGTACTTGATCGTCTCGGCCGACGCCGGATCGGTCACGAGCACCGGCGCGTGCAGCGACTCGTACAACTCGGCGAGACGCAGTGCGGCTTCCTGGTCATTGGCGCCGATGACGATGCGGTCGGGGTTCAGCGAGTCCTGCAGCGCCTGGCCCTCGCGCAGGAACTCGGGATTCGACACGACGAACACGTCGTCGCGGTTGAGCAGCGCGGCCACGCGCAGGTTCGACCCGACCGGCACCGTCGACTTGTTGACCACGATGCTCTCCGGTCGGATGTGGGGGCCGATGTCACGCGCGACGGCTTCCACGTAGGACAGGTCGGCGGAGCCGTCTTCGCCCTGCGGGGTGGGCAGGCACAGGAAGATGAACTCGGCCTCGGCCGCGGCGGTGACGGCACCGAGCACGAACTTCAGGCGGCCGGCTTCAATCCCCTGCTCGACCATCTCGTCGAGTCCGGCTTCGTGAATCGGCACTTCGCCGCGGTTGAGCGCCTCGACCTTCTCTGGCACGACGTCGGCACACACGACGTTGTGCCCGAGGTGCGCGAGATACGCACCCGTCGTCAGCCCGACGTAGCCGGTGCCGATTACTGCAATGTCAGCCATCCGCCAAGGTTACGGGAGCCTTAGCTGATCTCCTTGATCATGCGGGCGAGTGGCGCGTGCCAGTCGTCGAGGGGGGCGAAGCCGGCCAGGCGCCAGGCGCCGTTGTCGAGCACGGAGTTCGCGGGACGGGTGGCGGGCGTCGGGTAGTCGGCCGTGGTGATCGGCGTGATGCGCGCCGGATCGTGGCCGGCGGCTTCGAGGATGGCGCAAGCGAAGCCGTACCACGTGGTCGGGCCGCTGTTGGAGAGATGGAACGTGCCGGGGACGCGGCCGATCGCCAATTCCTTGATCGCCGGCGCCACCTCGGCGGTGAACGTCGGGCAGCCGCGCTGGTCGTCGACGACGCCCCACGTGTCGCGCTCGTTCGCCAGGCGCAGCATCGTCTTGACGAAGTTGTTCCCGTGGGCACCGCACACCCACGAGATCCGCACGATGGCCGAGCCCGGATCGATCTCGTGCTCGCCCGCCAACTTCGACGCGCCGTACACCGACGTCGGGCCGGTGGCGTCCCACTCGCGGTAGGGCCCCTCCTTGGTGCCGTCGAACACGAAGTCGGTCGACACGTACACGACGTGGGCGCCAACCCGACGTGCCCCCTCGGCCACGTTGCGGGTGCCGAACGCGTTGGCGGCGTACGCGGCGTCGGCTTCGGACTCGGCCTTGTCGACGGCCGTCCACGCCCCGGCGTGGATGACGACGTCGGGCTCGAAGTCGCAGACGACCGCCAGGACGCGATCGCGGTCGGCCAGGTTCATCGACGCGTGAGTCGTGCCGAGCACCTCGTAGCGCGCCGAGTCGTCGAACGCGGCGACGAGGTCGTGGCCCAGCTGCCCGCCGGCTCCGGTGACGAGGATGCGCTGCGTCACTTGGCGTTCTTCAGCGGTTCCCACCACCAACGGTTGTCGGCGTACCACTTGACGGTTTCCTCGAGCGCCTCGTCGAGGGTGCGCTGCTTGCGCCAGCCGAGCGCAGTGATCTTGGCGATGTCGACGGAGTAGCGGCGGTCGTGGCCCTTGCGGTCCTCCACGTACTCCACCATCTCCTCGCCCTTGCCGTGCAGCGCCAGCAGCTTGTCGACGAGCACGCGGTTGGGCGTCTCGTTGCCGGCGCCGATGTTGTAGATCTCGCCGGGGTTGCCCTGCTGCAGCACAAGGTGCACGCCCGAGCAGTGGTCGTCGACGAAGAGCCAGTCGCGCTCGTTCATCCCGTCGCCGTACAGCGGCAGCTTCTTGCCGTCGAGCAGGTTGGTGGTGAACAGCGGGATGACCTTCTCCGGGTACTGCCACGGCCCGAAGTTGTTCGTGCAGCGGGTGACCGTGACCGGCAGCCCGTGGGTCGAGTGGTACGACAGCGCGATCAGGTCGGAGCCGGCCTTCGACGCCGAGTACGGCGAGCGGGGCTCGAGCGGGTCGGTCTCCTTGGACGAGCCGACCTCGACCGACCCGTACACCTCGTCGGTGCCGATGTGGATAACGCGGCCGATCTCGAGGCGACGCGCGGTGTCCATCACGACGTTGGTGCCGAAGCAGTTGGTGTTCACGAAGTCGTCGGAGCCGACGATCGAGCGGTCGACGTGGCTCTCGGCGGCGAAGTGCACGACGGCGTCATGGCCGCGCATGGCGTCTTCGAGCGTGCCCGGATCGCAGATGTTGCCCTTGACGAAGTTGTAGCGAGGGCTGTCGTCGACGTCCTTCAACGTCGACAGGTTCCCGGCGTAGGTCAGCGCGTCGTACACGGTGACTTCGTCGTCGGTATTGGCGAACACCCAGCGCACGTAGTTCGAGCCGATGAACCCGGCCCCGCCGGTCACAAAGAGCTTCATAAGGCGAGAAAGGCTACCGGGGTCAAGCGAAGCGGTCGGGGTCGGCCGCCACCGCCCGCAAATAGTCCCCGTACCTGGACTTTCCGAGCTTGTCGCCCAGCACGGTGAGCTGGTCGAGGTCGATGTAGCCCTCGCGGAACGCGATCTCTTCGAGGCACGCGATCTGGAGGCCCTGGCGGTGGATGAGCGCCTGCACGAACGTTCCCGCCTCGAGCAGCGAGTCGTGGGTGCCCGTGTCGAGCCACGCCGTGCCGCGGCCGAGCTTGACCATGTTGAGCTGGCCGCGGTCGAGGTACACGCGGTTGACGTCGGTGATCTCGAGTTCACCCCGCGCCGAGCGCGGCAGGTTCGCCGCGATGTCGACGACCTGGTTGTCGTAGAAGTACAGCCCGGTAACCGCCACGTTCGACTTCGGCACCGCCGGCTTCTCTTCGATCGACAACACGCGGCCGTTGGCGTCGACTTCGGCCACGCCGTAACGCTCCGGGTCGTCGACCTTGTAGCCGAAGACGGTCGCGCCCTGCAGCGTGTCGACCGCAGTGCGCAGCATGCCGCCGAGGCCTTCGGCGTGGAAGATGTTGTCGCCGAGCACGAGGCACACGTTGTCGTTGCCGATGAACTCGGCGCCGATGGTGAACGCCTCGGCCAAGCCGCCCGGCGTCGGTTGCTCACGGTACGAGAACGACACACCGATGTCGCGGCCGTCACCGAGCAGGCTCTCGAAGCGAGGCAGGTCGTGGGGCGTCGAAATCACGAGGATCTCGCGAATGCCCGCCAGCAGCAGCACCGACAGCGGGTAGTAGATCATCGGCTTGTCGTAGACCGGCAGCAGCTGCTTCGACACGCCGAGCGTGACCGGGTGCAGCCGCGTACCGCTGCCGCCGGCGAGAACGATGCCCTTCATCGCCGCAAACCTATTAGCAGGCCAGCGTCGCGGCACCCCGCGACGACGTGCCCGCCGCCGTGGTGACGGTGGTCGACGGCGTCGTCGTCGACGACGACGTGCCGGTGAGCGACGTGCGCACCCCGCCGAAACCAGCGCCGACGATGAGCTGGATGTCGCCGCCGGTCAGCGTGTTGTCGAGCACGATCTTGGCGCCACCGACGATGTAGGCCTGGAGCAGTTGCGCCTTCTGAATCTGTCCGGCGCCGTAGCGGATAGTGGTGACCGGGTTGTTATACGACTTGGCGTCGCCCACGCCGCCGACGCCGAAGCCGGCCGTGGTCAGCTGCCGCTGCACCTGACCGGCCTGGCCGTTGACCCCGGTGCCGTTGAGGACGAGGACGCGCACGGTCGCGGGCGGGATCTTGGGCACCGGGCCGTTGCTCGTGGTCGGCGCCTGGCCGACGCCGTTGAACCGGTTGATGATCGTGCGCGCTTCGTCCTCGCGCAGCTTGAGCACCGACGCGCCCGCAGGGGTGCGGAAACCGTCGGTGGGCAGCGTCAGCATGTCGACGGCTTCGGGCTCGAGCGAGTGGAACTGCTTGCCGAGCCGCAGCAGGTCCTTGGTCGACAGCGCCGAGTCGAGCTTGAGGTTCTTGATGCCGGCGCCGATGAGGGCGTTGAGCTTGACCGGGTTGCGCACGCCCTTGCTGATGGCCTTGCGGAGCACGCGGCGGATGAAGTCCTGCTGGCGCTGAATCCGCCCGATGTCACCCGTCGGGTCGGAGCGCCAACGGCCGGATTCGAAGTACTGGAAGTGGCGGCTGCGCACGTAGCCGAGCGCCTGGTCGCCCGTGAGGTTGACGCAGCCCGCGGTCTTCACGTCGAGGCCCGAGAACTTGTCGCGCGCCGGCGCCGGGAACGGGACCGTGACGCCCCCGATGGCGTTCACGATCGAACGGAACCCGGCGAAGTTGACCTCCATGTAGTGGTCGATCTCGATGTCGAGGCTCTGGCGGATCGTGGCGATGAGCCGCTCCGGCCCGTCGTGAATCACGGCGGACGATGTCGTGACGGTGGCGCCGAGCGCGTTCGTCGTGGTGACCGTCGACTGGCGCGCCGTAGTCGCGGCGTGCGCTCCGGTGGTCTTGATGCCGAACGCGGTGTTGATGCGTTCGCGGTAGCCCATGCCGGCGATCGGCACCCACAGGTCGCGGGGGATCGACAAGATGGACGCCTTCTGCGCCGTCGGGTCGACGTGGAGCACCATCATGGTGTCGGTGCGTTCGCCGCCGACGGTGTTCTCGTTGCCGAACTGCGCCTGATCGGACTTGTCCTTGACGAACGAGCGCGTGTCGGAGCCCACGAGCAACACGTTCATCGGCTTGCCCGGGTCGTCTGAGCCGCAGTTGCGCAGCACGTTGCAACCGAAGGAAATCTTGTCGAGCTGACCGAGGCGAAACTTCAGGTAGCCATAGCCGATGCCGGCCGACAGCACGCACAGGCCGACGAAGATGTTGAGCCCGATCAGCAGCCGGTGCAGGCCGCGGTGCGGGTGATGTTCTTTGGGGGCGCGCACCTGCGCCGGTTGCGGCTGCGGCGTGGGTTCCTGGACCGCAACCTTCTTGGCCACCGGTCGCTTGGCGGCACTGTGTGCGGGAGCGCGTTTCGACGCGCTGTGCTGGCGCGACAGTTTCTTGCCCGGAACGGGAGGAATGCCCATGTGCGGCGTCCACGGTAGTGCCACATCCCCGTTTTCGGAGGATCACCCCCTACGATCCTGCCCATGGCGAACGTGGGCGTCGTCGTCGTCACGTACCGCTCGGCGGGGACGATTCGGGAGTGTTTGTCCTCCTTACACCGTGCGTCGGCGGCGCCGATCGAGATCGTGGTGGTCGACAACGCGTCGCCCGACGATTCCGTCGCCGCGGCACGCGCCGCCGCGCCCGACGCCGTGGTCATCAGTCAGGCGACCAACACGGGATACGGCGCCGCCAACAACGCGGGCGTGGCCGCCCTCGACGAGCACACCAACTACGTGCTGTTCGCCAACCCCGACACCGTGTGGCCGTCGGGTTCGATCGACGAGTTGGTGCGCCGCCTCGACGACTCGATTGGCTTGCTCAGCCCTACGCTCGTCGGTGAGGACGGCGCGCCGCAGCCGATCGTCGAGCGCGACCTCTCGCTCGGCGCCGCCGTGCGGGGCATGACGCGGCTGGGGCCGCCGGTGCGACCTCAGACCGGAGCGGGCGACGTCGAATGGCTCCACACTGCCGCGGCGCTCGTGCCGATCGGCGTCGTGCGGGCCCTCGGCGGTTTCGACGAGCGGTTCTTCCTCTTCGCCGAGGACGCCGACCTCTGCCGCCGCGTGCGCGCCCTGGGCCGCCGCGTCGTGATCACGCCCGACGTCACCGTCACCCACGTGGGCGGCGCGTCGATGGACGCGTCGCACGACGCCGACGCCCTCGCCGGTATGCGGACGCGGGCGCTGGCCACCTACCTCGACAAGTACGACGGCGCGCTGGCTCGCCGCGCCTTCGGTGCCGTGGGCACGCTCGTCTACGGACTCGGGCGCCATCGCAGCCAGGCCCGCGCCGCGTGGAAAGCGCTGACGCGATGAGCCGGGTGGTCATCGGGGTGTGCTGCCATCGCGACGAGCCGAGCATCGGGCGCACGATCGAGTCGCTGGCGGCCTCAGCGGCGCGCCTCGAGCACGACTGGCGCATCGTGGTGTGCGTCAACGGCACCGACTCGGCGCGCAGCGCGGCCGCCGACGCCGTGCGCACCGCCCCGGCGTCGAGTCGCGTCACGCTTCGCCTACTCGACGTCGGCTCGAAGCCGGCGGCGTGGAACGTCCTGCGTCACGAACCCGCCGACGTGCACGTGTTCGCCGACGCCGACGTCGTCGTCAACGCCTGGGCCATCCCGGCGCTGGTCGACGCCGTCGCCGCCAAGGGCGTCGTGGCGGCCGCGGCCAAGCAGGACCACCTCGGCGACGGGGTCGTGGCCCATGTCGCCCTCGTTCCCCACCGCCTCGAATGGGGCGGCCTGCTGGGCACGCTCTACGCCGTGCGCAGCGCCGCCTTGCCCGACGAGATGCCGACCAACGTGCTGCTCGACGACGCCTGGCTGTTCGCGCAGCTCGGCGCCCACGGCCGCATCGAGCCCGTGCCCCTCGCCACCGCCACCGTGCAGCTGCCGACGCGCTGGCGCGACCTGTGGCGCCAGCGGGTGCGGGCCGAGGCCGGCAAGCAGCAGCTACGCGCCCTCGGCCTGCCGTTGGCCGAGCCCGCGGCCGAAACCGCTTCGATCTACAAGACGCTGGTGGCGTACCCACCCAAGGAGTGGCCCTTCGTCGCCACCCTGGCGGCGGTGAAATTCGCCGCCGCGATAACGGCGCGACGCGGTCACCCCGAGTGGAAGTTGGCGACCAGCACGAAAACGTGATCGCGCCCGTGTCATCTCTTGGGCGAGATATCGTATTTGATATGACCCTGATCCCCACCGTGCTCGATCAGTCGTCACGCGGTGAACGCGCGTACGACATCTTCTCGTTGTTGCTGAAGGAACGCATCGTGTTCCTCGGCCAGGAAGTCGACGACCAGATCGCCAACCTGCTGATCGCCCAGATCCTCTACCTCGACGCGCAGGACCCCGAGCGCGACATCCACCTGTACATCAACTCCCCCGGGGGCCTCGCCTACGGCGGCATGGCGATCTACGACGTGATGCAGCACACGCAGTGTGAGGTGTCGACGATCTGCGTCGGCATGGGCATGTCGGCCGCGGCGATGTTGCTGACGGCAGGTGCCCCAGGTAAGCGCTTCGCCCTACCCAGCGCCAAGATCATGATCCACCAGGGCTCGGCCGGCACCGGCCGCGTGTCGCCGCGCGACATGGAGATCCAGCTGCGCGAGGTGCTCTCCACGACAAGGCGGATGGCCGAGATCATCGCCTACCACTCGGGCAGGACCGTCGAGGAAGTCGAGCGCGACATCGACCGCGACTACTTCATGACGGCGCAGGAGGCGAAGGACTACGGGATCATCGACGAGATCATCCAACCGCGCCGCGGCCTATCGGCCACCGCGCTCGGTTTACTCGACGGGCAAGCCCAAGCCGCGAGCAATCACTAGGCGCTGGATCTCGCTGGTGCCCTCGCCGATCTCGAGGATCTTGGCGTCGCGGTACTGGCGGGCCACGAGGGTCTCGTCCATGAAGCCGTAGCCGCCGAACACCTGCGTCGCCATACGCGTGGCGGTGACCGCCGCTTCGGTCGAATACAGCTTCGCTGCCGCCGCTTCGAGCTTGAACGGCCGGCCGGTGTCCTTCAGCCACGCCGCCTTGTACACAAGGGCGCGCGCGGCGTCGGCCATCACCGCCAGGTCGGAGCAAGCGAACGCGACGGCTTGGTTGGTCCCGATGGCCTTGCCGAAGGCGTTGCGGTTCTTGGCGTACTCGACGCTCTCGTCGAGGCAGCACTGGATGACGCCGACCGCCAGCGCCGCGATGGCGATGCGGCCCTCGTCGAGAATCGACAGGAACTGGCGGAAGCCCTGGCCGCGGGCGCCGAGCAGGTTGGCCGCCGGGACCCGCGCGTCGCTGAAGGTAAGGCCGTGGGTGTCGGACGCGTGCCAGCCCATCTTGCGGTACGGCGGCTGCGCGGTGAAGCCGGGCGTCCCCGCGGGGACGATCAGGGCGGAGATCTCGCCCGGACCGGTGCGCGCCGTCACCGTCACGAGCGACGTGATGGACGACCCCGAATTGGTGATGAACGCCTTCTCGCCGTTGATCACCCATTCGTCGCCCTCGAGGGTGGCCGTCGTGCGGGTACCTCCGGCGTCGCTGCCGGCGTCGGGCTCGGTGAGGCCGAAGCCGGCGAGCCGCCGTCCCGCGACGAGATCGGGCAGCCACTGCTGGCGCTGCTCCTCGGTCCCGAACTGGAAGATCGGGTTGGCACCGAGACCGACGCCGGCCTCGAGCGTGATGGCGAGGGACTGGTCGACGCGGCCGAGCTCCTCGATGGCGAGGCACAGCGTCGTGAAAT
Organism: Acidimicrobiales bacterium; assembly: GCA_035546775.1. Classification (NCBI taxonomy): domain Bacteria; kingdom Bacillati; phylum Actinomycetota; class Acidimicrobiia; order Acidimicrobiales; species Acidimicrobiales bacterium. Next base: position 15,248 of record DASZWD010000061.1, on the reverse strand, counting down.
CTGCGTTGGACCCGCCGTACTCCTCGGGGAAGGGCAGACCGAAGAGCCCGAGCTCGCCCATCGCCTGGACCGTCTCGACGGGGAAGGAGTGATCGCGGTCCCACACCTCCGCGTGCGGTGCGATCTCGGCGGCGGCGAAGTCGCGCACCACCTTGCGGAACTGTTCCTGCTCGTCGGTAAACGAATGATCCATCAGGGACCGAATCGTAGGCTGGCGCGTCTGACCACCACCCCGCTCGCCGTCGTCGGAGGGATGCTCCTCACCGGTCTGCGCGACGTGACGCGCGACCCCGCGGCGCTCGACGGTGGTGCGGGCGTTTGGGCCGTCGTCGCCGACTTCGAGGGCGACGTCGTGTGCGCCCGCTTCGACGACGTCCGGCCGGCGACCCCGTGGCCCGGCGCCGCCTGGCGCGGCCCGGCGCGCGATGCGTGGACGAGCTCGCTGGACGAGGCGGCGTTCAAGAAGGGCGTGCAGACGATTCGCGACGCCATCGGCTGCGGCGACGTGTACCAGGTCAACCTGTGTCGGGTGCTCTCGGCGCGCGTCGCTGCCGACGCGGATGTGGCCGCGCTCGGCGCCGCGCTCGCGGAGGGCAACCCGGCGCCGTTCGCCGCCGTGGTGCGCCTGCCGGAGCAGAACGTGCACGTGGCCAGCGCGTCGCCCGAACGGTTCGTGCGCCGCGACGGTGACGTCGTCGTCTCGCAACCGATCAAGGGAACGGCGGCCACCATCGACGGCTTCCTGGCCAAGGACTACGCCGAGAACGTCATGATCGTCGACCTCGTGCGCAACGACCTCGGCCGGTGCTGCGCGTTCGGGTCGGTCGAGGTGCCGGCGTTGTGCGCCGTCGAACCGCATCCGGGTCTTTTCCATCTCGTGTCGACGGTGCGGGGGCGGTTGCGCGCCGGGTATGGCTGGTCCGATGTGCTCGCCGCCACGTTCCCGCCCGGCTCCGTCACCGGCGCACCCAAGCTGGCGGCCCTCGACATGATCCGCGCCCTCGAACCCGTCGCCCGCGGCCCGTACTGCGGCGCCATCGGCTGGGTCGACGCCGGGCGCAACGTGGGCGACCTCAACGTCGGTATCCGCACGTTCTGGTTGGCCGACGGCCGCATCCACTTCGGCACGGGCGGCGGCATCACGTGGGACTCGACGCCCGAGGGCGAGTGGGCAGAGACAGAGTTGAAGGCTCGGCGCCTCCTGTCGGTAGCTTCGTCGACGTGAGTCACGTCTGGTTGAACGGCGCGCTGCTCGACGAGTCGGCGGCCACGCTGTCGGTGTTCGACCACGGCACGACCGTCGGCGACGGCGTGTTCGAGACGATGCTGTGCTACCCCGACACCGGCGTGGCCTGGGCGGCCGAGCACCTGCGCCGGCTGCGGTCCTCGGCCGCCGGCATCTACCTCGAGGTGCCTTTCGACGACGCCGCCTTGCTCGCCGCCATCGACGAGGTGGTGGCGTCCGAGCCGCGGGGCGACGCCTGCGTGCGCATTCGCCTGACCGTCACCGGCGGCGCCGGCCCACTCGGGTCCGACCGCGGCGGCGCGTCCCCGACGGTGATCGTCGCCGCCACGGCCCAGAAGCCGTGGCCGCCGACGGCGACGCTGGCGCCCGTCCCCTGGCCGCGGAACGAGCGGGGCGCGCTGGCCGGGCTCAAGACGACCAGTTACGCCGAGAACGTCGTGGCCCTGCACGCCGCCCACGAAGCCGGCGCCGACGAGGCGCTGTTCTGCGACACGCGGGGCAACGTGTGCGAAGGCACCGGGACCAACGTGTTCGCCGTCATCGACGGCGAGTTGGTGACCCCGCCGCTGACGACGGGCTGCCTCTCGGGCGTCACCCGCCACGTGGTCATCGACGCCTACGGCGCCACCGAGAAGCTGTTCTCCCTCGACGACCTGCGCCGCGCCACCGAAGTCTTCGTCACCTCCACCACCCGCGAGGTCCAAGCGGTCTGCCAGGTCATCGGCATCGTCGACCTCCGCGCCACCGCCCCCGGCCCCGTCACCGAAGCCGCACAAGCGGCCTACACAAAGCGGCGCCGCGGCGAGACGTGAGGCCGCAGGGCCGACTTGCTCGGCCCGGAGGCTCCGAGACGTAGGCGAACAGATCGCCCCGCAACCTCAGGTTGCGGGGCGAAGATGCATCACGTCGCCGGCGATGACGCGGCGGGGGCCGGCATCGGTCGAGACGACGAGGGCGCCGTCGTCGTCGACGCCGGTGGCCGTACCGGTGACGGTGCCGTCGGCTAGTTCGACGCGGACGTCGAGGCCGATGGTCGAGCAGCGGGTCCGGTACTCCCCCGCGACGGCGTCCCAGCCGTCGTCGAGCCGCGTCGCCAGGTTGTCGAGCAGGACGTCGAGCACGTCCTCGGTGTGGACGGGCCGGCCGGCCGCGTGCGACGCCGCGATCGCAATGCCGGCGACCTCGGGGGGCAACTCGTCGGGCCAGGTGCAGTTGATCCCGATGCCGACGACGACGGCCGCCGCCGGTGGGACGCCCTCGACTTCGGTCAGGACGCCGGCCAGCTTGCGGTCGCCGATGAGCAAGTCGTTGGGCCACTTGAGCGCCGGGGCGACGCCGGCCACCAGGGTGACGGCGTCGGCGCCGGCCATGGCGACCGCCGCGGTCGCCAGGTGCAGCCGGTCGGCGGGCAGTTCGGTGGGGCGCAGCAGCACGCTCATCAGCAGCGACGCCCCACGCGGCGCCACCCACGTCCGCCCGAGCCGGCCACGCCCGGCGGTCTGCTCCTCGGCGACGGCCACGAGGCCTTCGGGGGCACCGCGGCGGGCCTGCTCCATCGCCCAGGTATTGGTCGAATCGATGGTCGCGAAGCGATGAATCTCAAAGCGCGACGTCATTCTGCAAGGCTACGGCTCTTATGTTCTCCAAGGTTCTGATCGCCAATCGCGGAGAGATTGCTGTCCGCGTCATCCGCACCTGCCGTGAACTCGGCATCGCCACTGTCGCCATCTACTCGGACCTCGATCGCGACGCCATGCACGTGCGCCTGGCCGACGAGGCCTACGCGCTCGGCGGCACCACCGCGGCCGAGAGCTATCTCAACACCGAGGCCATCCTCGACGTCATCGAGCGCAGCGGCGCCGACGCGGTCCACCCGGGTTACGGCTTCTTCTCCGAGAACACCGACTTCGCCCGCGCTATTGCAGCCAAGGGCGTCACGTTCATCGGCCCGCCGCCCGAGGCCATCGAGGTCATGGGCGACAAGATCTCGTCGCGTATCGCGGCGGAGAAGGCCGGCGTCTCGGGCGTGCCCGGCGACAACACGATCCTGACCAGCGGTGCCCAGGTCGTGGCCTTCGGCGACAAGCACGGCTGGCCGGTCGCCATCAAGGCGGCCTACGGCGGCGGCGGCCGCGGCATGCGCGTCGTGCACACCGCGGATGACGCCGACGCCGCGCTGGCCAGCGCCCAGTCCGAGGCGCTCAAGGGCTTCGGGCGTGACGAGTGCTACGTGGAGAAGTACCTCACGTGGCCGCGTCACATCGAGATGCAGGTGTTCTGCGACACCAAGGGCAACGGCGTGTGGCTCGGCGAGCGTGACTGCTCGTGCCAGCGCCGTCACCAGAAGCTCGTCGAGGAGTCACCGGCAGTCAACTTCCCCGACGAGATCCGCGAGCGCATGGGCGCGGCGGCCGTCGCCGTCGCGAAGGCCTGTGGCTACGTCAACGCCGGCACCGTCGAGTTCCTCTACCAGGAGGGCGACTTCTTCTTCCTCGAGATGAACACCCGCCTCCAGGTCGAGCATCCGGTCACCGAGTTGGTGTGCGGCATGGACCTCGTGGAGTTGCAGCTGCGCATCGCCGCGGGCGAGAAGCTGCCGATCAACCAGAAGCAGATCGCGCAGCGCAAGCGCGGCCACGCCATCGAGGTGCGCATCAACGCCGAGGACCCGGCGGGCGGCAAGTTCCTGCCCGCGCCCGGCACGCTCACCAAGTTCGACCGGCCCGATGGCTTCGGCGTGCGCGTCGACGCCGGTTATGACGCCGGCGACACCGTGAGCCAGTACTACGACAACCTCGTCGCCAAGCTCATCACGTGGGGTCCCGACCGCGACAGCGCCCGGCGCCGCATGCTGCGCGCCCTCGCCGAGACCGACATCCAGGGCATCGCCACCACGATCCCGGCGCACATCGCCATCCTCAGCCACCCCGACTTCATCGCCGGCGAGCACTCGACGAAGTGGGTCGAGGAACGCCTCGACTTCACCGGCGTGTCGTCGGCGCCGGCCGCGCCCGTCGTGGGCGAGGACGGCGAGAAGAAGGTGCTGCGCGAGGTCGACGCCGAAGTCGACGGCCGCAAGTACAGCGTGAAGCTGTGGGTGCCCGACATCGCGCCCGTGGCCGTCGCCGCCGCCGGGCCGGCCCGCGCCGGCGGCGCCGCACCCGGACGCCCGCAGGCGCCCACTGCGGGGGCGGGAGCCGTCGGCGGTGCGCACGCCGGCGACATCGCCGTGCCGATGCAAGGCACGATCGTGAAGGTGATGGTCGCGGTGGGCGATACCGTCACCGCCGGTCAGGCCGTGTGCGTCCTCGAAGCCATGAAGATGGAGAACAACATCATGAGCGAGGTCGCCGGCGAGGTGAAGGCCGTCAAGGTCGAAGCCGGCCAAACGGTCGGCGCCGGCGACGTCGTCGTCGTCGTCGAACCCGCCTCGGCTTAGCCGCCCAGAGCGCCGAAGTCGGGCAGGGTGAGCGTCCCGTCGGCGTTCAGAGTGAAGCCCGGGTTGTGCGCGATCTCCCAGACGTGGCCGTCGAGGTCGCGGAAGTGGCCGGCGTAGCCCCCGTAGAACGTCTCCTCGGCCGGCTTGGTCACGACGGCGCCCGCGCCCGCGGCGGCACGCAAGACGGCGTCGACTTCGGCGCGCGAGCCGACGTTCTGCGCCAGCACGATTCCGCCGTAGCGGCTCGATACGTCGTCGTCGACGCGCGCGTCGGCCGCTAATTTCTCGCGCCCCCACAGCACGACGGCCATCCCGCCGGCTTGGAAGAACACCGTTTCTTCGACCTCCTGACCGCTCCACCCGAGGGCTTCGTAGAACGCCCGGGCGCGCGCCAGGTCGACGACGCCGAGGGTGACAATGCTGACGCGCTGGTCCATGCGCGGAGCGTAGGGTCAACCGCATGGATGCGAAGCAGGCCGCGCAGGGAACCATCAGCGATCAGAGCGAACGGCTCGTCGAACTGAGCCATCGCATCCACGCCCATCCCGAGACGTGTTTCGAAGAATTCAGCGCGGCCGAGTGGACCGCTGCGCAGCTCAACGACGCTGGCTTCTCGATCGAAACGGGCGTCGCCGACCTGCCGACGGCCTACGTGGCCACGGCCGGAAGCGGTCCGCTCACCGTCGGGATCTGCGCCGAGTACGACGCCCTGCCCGGCATCGGTCACGCCTGCGGGCACAACGTCATCGCGTCAGCGGCGGTGGGCGCCGGCCTCGCGCTCGCACCCCTCGCCGACGACCTCGGGATCACGATCAAGGTCTTCGGCACGCCCGCCGAAGAGGGCGGCGGCGGCAAGATCATCATGCTCGACAAAGGCGTGTTCGCCGGCGTGCACGCGGCGATGATGGTGCACCCGGCGCCGACGGAAATGGACCGCATGCCGTGCCTGGCGGTGTCGCACGTCGACGTGCACTACCACGGCAAGGCGGCGCACGCGTCGGCGTTCCCCGAGCTTGGCATCAACGCCGCCGACGCCCTGACCGTCGCCCAAACGGCGATCGGGCTGCTGCGCCAGCACATTCGCCAGACCGATCGCATCCACGGCATCGTCACCTACGGCGGCGAAGCGCCCAACGTCGTGCCCGCCGAGACCACGGGCAAGTGGTACATCCGTTCGGCCACGCTCGGCGAGCTCGCCGAGCTCGAGCCGAAGGTGCACCGCTGCTTCGAAGCCGGCGCCCTGGCCACGGGTTGCACCGTCGACGTCCAGGAGATGAGCCCCAAGTACTCCGAGATGCGCGACGACGCCGAGCTGCGCGCCATCTACAAGGCCAACGCGCAGCAGCTCGGCCGCCAGTTCCCCGAGCTCGGCGAGCTGGGTGACAAGATCGTCGGCTCGACCGACATGGCCAACGTGAGCCTCGCCATCCCGACGATCCACCCGATGCTCGGTCTCGGCTGCTTCCCGATCAGCAACCACCAGCCGGAGTTCGCCGCCTTCTGCGCCACGCCGACGGCCGACAAGGCTTTGCTGGACGGCGCCACCGGCATGGCGTGGACCGTCGTCGACCTCGCGACGACCGACTCGGTGCGCGACCGCCTGCTCAAGTGAAGCGGGCCGCGCTGTTCGTCGCGCTGGCGACGGCGCTTTCGTTCCTTCCGGCCGCGGCCGGCGCTGACACCGGACTGCGCGTCGTCGACCGCGTCATGCGCGTCGCCCGGGCCCGTACCGTGCGCCTTCCCTTCGCCGCTGACCACGTGGCGCTGTACTGGGTCGGGCACCGCGACGCGCGGGTGCTCGTTGCGTTCGCCGACGGCCGTCTGGTGGACGCCGGCCGCGACGAGCCCGGCGCCAATGACCACGGCCGCACGTTCGGCGCCATCATCGTCGCACCGCGCGCGACGCGGCTGCGCATCGTCAGCAACCAGCCGATCGCCAAGCTCCACGTGCTCGCCATCGCCGATCCGCTGAAGGTGAAAATCAAGCACGTGCTGCACAAGGCACCGGCGCCGGCGCCGACGGTTGGTCACGCCGCGCGGCCGCCAATCCTGTCGCGCGCGCAGTGGGGCGCCGACGAGTCGCTGCGCTACAGCAACGGCAAGGAGTCGTGGCCGCCGGTGTTCGAACCGGTGCACAAGCTGATCCTCCATCACACCGACACCGCCAACAACGATCCGAACCCGGCGTCGACCGTGCGGGCGATCTACTACTTCCACGCGATAACCCGCGGTTGGGGCGACATCGGTTACAACTTCCTCATCGACGCCAGCGGCCGGATCTACAAGGGCCGCAACTCCCACGGCGCCGACGGCAACGACACCATCACCGGTGAGGACACGCGCGGTTACGGCGTCATCGGCGCCCACGCCAAGGGCTACAACGCCGGCTCGGTCGGCGTGTCGCTGTTGGGCACGCTCGACACCCAGGACGCGACGCCGGCGCAGAAGAACGCGCTCGAGGACCTGCTCGCCTGGGAAGCCGACGCCCACGGCATCGACCCGCACGGCGCCGCCGTCTACACGAGCCCCATCGACGGCCACCAGCGCACGTTCCCCAACATCGCCGGCCACCGCGACGTCGGCGACACCGACTGTCCGGGCGGCGTGTTCTACGCGTCGTTACCGGCAGTGCGTGACGCCGTGGCCGCCCGCATGTAACTCAGCAGCGAGCCGAGCCCGAGTCCGTGAAGCCGCCGCCCGCCGACGGCACGAACTGCCACGAGTAGGACCCGTCTCCCAGGTGCAGGGCGAGCACGCCGAAAGTGTTCGAACTGCGCGCCTCGCTGCGCTGCTCGACGGAGATCGTGGGATAGAGGCTGCGCCCGCCGGTCCCGACGACGAACTCGCGCACGCCGCGGTCGGGCCCGAAGCGCTCGTAGTGGTGGTCGTGGCCGACGAGCACGACGTCGGCACCCGCCGCTGACAGGTCCTTCCAGAAGTCGTCGTAACCGTCGTCGCTGCCGTGGATGCCCGACGACCAGCGCGGGTGATGCCAGTAGGCGAGGATGCAGCGCGCCGGATGGGCCGCGAGGTCCGCCTTGAGCCACTGCTCCTCCACCGACCCCGCCTGGCACCCGCCGACGCTGCGGCAGTCGGAGTCGAGAGCGATGAGGTGCCACGCGCCGACGTCGAACGAATACCAGGGCGACGCCGCCTTCAGGCCCCAGTACTGGCGGTAGCCGGCGAGGTTGGGCGTCGACCAGTCGTGATTGCCCGGCGCCGGATGCGTGATGCTCTTGAACCGGCCCCACGACGCGTCGTACGACGCCATGAAGTTGCGCGCTTCGCCCGACTCGTACTGGAGGTCGCCGAGGGCGAGCACGGCGGCGGGATGCAGCGACTCGACCGTCTCGGCCGTCGCCTCCTGCTGGCACTGGCCGAGGCTCGGTTTGAGGTTCGGCGGACACGCAATGTCGCCGGCGGCCACGACCAGCGGCGCGTCGGCCGAAACGGGCACGGTCGTCGACGTGGTGGGCGCCACCCGCGTCGTGGTGTGGCGGGTCGTGGACTTGCTGCACGCGCTCGTCGCCGTCAGCGCCACGGCGACGACGACGAGGAGTCGCCTACTCAGCAGCGTCGGCGAGCGCTTCGGCGAGCGCGGGGTGGACGAGCAACGACTCAACGATGTCGGTGACCTTCAGGTTGGCCGTCACCGCCAGCGCGATGACCGAGATCAACTCCGCTGCGCCCCGCCCGACGATCGAGCCGCCGAGTACGACGCCCGTCGCCGGGTCGCTCAGGATCTTGACGAAGCCCCGCGGGTCGCCGTCGATCAACGCCCGGGCGTTGGCGGCGAAGGGCACCTTGGTGACGCGCAGCTTGCGACCGATGGCGAACGCCTCGGCTTCGGCGAGGCCGACGTCGGCGATCTCGGGTTCGGTGAAGATGGCCGACGCCGCCTTGTCGTAGTCGAGGTGGCGGTGCTCGCGCGTGTGCAGGCCCATCACGTGCTCGGCCACCTTGCGGCCCTGCATCGACGCCACCGACGCCAGCGGCAGCCGGCCCGACACGTCGCCGGCGGCGTAGACGTGGCCGAGGTTGGTGACGCAGTGCTGGTTGACCGGGACGTAGCCGTTGGCGTCGACGTGCACGCCGGCCTCCTCGAGGCCGAGGCCTTCGGAGTTCGGGAGCGAGCCGATAGCGAGCACGACGTGTGAACCCTTCACGATGCGGCCGTCCTCGCACGTGACGGTGACCTCGTCGCTCTCGCGGCTGATGGCGCTGGCGCGCGCGCCCTTGAGCAGCACGACGCCGGTCTTGAGGAAGTCGTCTTCGAGGGCGGCCGCCACTTCGGCGTCCTTGCCCGGCAGCACCTGCTGGCGCGACACCAGCAGCGTCACCTTGGAGCCGAAGGACCGGAACATGTGCACGAACTCCACGCCGGTCACGCCCGAGCCGACGACGATGAGGTGCGACGGCAACTCCTTGGGCGGGTATGCCTGGCGCGTCGTCAGCACGCGCTCGCCGTCGATCGGCGCCCACTCGGGCAGGCGCGGCCGGCTCCCGGTCGAGATCAGGATGGCATCGGCCTCGAGTTCTTCGTGGCCGGCGTCGCTGTCGACGGCGACGCAGTGCGCGCCCGTCAGCTTGGCCGTGCCGTTGATGAGGCGGATGCCCTGGCTCTCGAGCAGCACGGTGTTCGTGCGGTTGAGGTGTGCAGTGATGCGACCCACACGCTCCTCGAGCGCGGCGAGGTCGGGCTTGGCGTCGAGCGGCTGGAGTCCCATGCCGTCGGCGCGCCCGGCTTCGGTCATGAAGCCGCCGGTGGCGATCATCGCCTTGGACGGGATGCAGTCCCACAGGTTCGCCGCGCCGCCGACGACGTCGCGCTCGATGAGCGTGACCTCGGCGCCGAGGCGCGCCGCCCACGTGGCCGCCTGCACCCCCGCCGGCCCGCCGCCGATGATGACGAACTTGGTCGTCAACGCGGTTGGTGTACCCCGAAGACACCCCGCAGCGTGTCGCTGACCTCGCCGAGCGTCGCCCGCGCCTTGAGCGCCACCTTCATCGGCACCAGCAGGTTCTGGGTGCCCCGCGCCGCCGCCTCGACGTCGGCCAGCGCGGCGTCGACCTCGGCCTGATTGCGCGTGGCGCGCGTGTTGCGGACGCGATCGATCTGCGCCTGCTGCATCGCCGGGTCGATCGGGAACACTTCGGGTGGCTCGACCTCTTCGGTCTGGAACTTGTTGACGCCCACGATCACCTTGTCGCCGGCGTCGATCGCCTTGGTGTAGGCGTAGGCCGCCTGCTCGATCTCGTCCTGCATGAAGCCGGCCTCGATGGCGGCGACGGCGCCGCCCATGCCGTCGATCTTGTCGATGTAGGCCATCGCCGCCGCTTCGACCTCGTCGGTCAGGCTCTCGACGAGCCACGAACCGCCGAGCGGGTCGGTGGCGTCGACCACGCCGACCTCGTTGGCGATGATCTGCTGGGTGCGCAGCGCCAGGGTGGCGGCGCGCGCCGTGGGCAGACCGAGCGCTTCGTCGAAGCCGTTGGTGTGCAGCGACTGCGTGCCGCCCATCACCGCCGCGAGCGCCTGGAGCGTGACGCGCATGATGTTGTTCTCCGGCTGCTGGGCGGTCAGCGTCGAGCCGCCGGTCTGGGTGTGGAACCGCAGCAGCTTGGACTTCTCGTTCTTGGCGCCGAAGCGCTCCGTCATGATGCGCGCCCACATGCGGCGCGCGGCGCGGAACTTGGCGACCTCTTCGAAGAAGTTGTTGTGGGCGTTCCAGAAGAACGACAGGTTCGGGGCAAAGTCGTCGACGTCCATCCCCGACGCGATCGCCGCTTCGACATACGCGATGCCGTTGGCGATGGTGAACGCGATCTCCTGCACGGCCGTCGAGCCGGCTTCACGGATGTGGTAGCCCGAGATCGAGATCGTGTTCCACTGCGGGATGTTCTCCTTGCAGTAGCTGAAGATGTCGGTGATGACCCGCATGGACGGGCGCGGCGGGAACACGTAGGTGCCGCGGGCCACGTACTCCTTCAAGATGTCGTTCTGGATGGTGCCGTTGAGCTTGTCGCCCGGCACGCCCTGCTCCTCGGCGACGAGTTGGTAGAGCAGCAGGAGGATCGACGCCGTCGAGTTGATGGTCATCGACGTCGAGATCTTGTCGAGCGGCATCCCGTCGAGCAGCACCCGCATGTCGTCGATCGAGTCGATGGCGACGCCGACCTTGCCGACTTCGCCTTCGGCGCGCGGGTTGTCGGAGTCGTAGCCCATCTGCGTCGGCAGGTCGAAGGCGCACGACAGGCCCATCGAGCCGTTGGCCAGCAGCAGCTTCCAGCGCTCGTTGGTCGCCTCGGCCGTGCCGAAGCCCGAGTACGGACGGATCGTCCACGTACGCGCCCGGTACAACGACTCGCGGATGCCGCGGGTGTAGGGGTATTTGCCCGGCGAACCGACCTTGCTCGCCGCGTCCCAGTTCGCCAGGTCGTCAGGCCCGTAGAAGGGCTTGATCTCTATGCCGGAGTCCGTCCGCCGCGCGTCATCAGCCATGCTGCCAGCGTAAACGCCGTCGCCAGAGTTCGGCGCACCGGGACTGGTGGCCACAGAGTGTCAACGGGCGACCAAGTATTTCCCAACATTTGCTCAACTCTCGTGCAGACCTGACGATGGGTGTCGTGCCCAGGCGGCTTAGGGGCGTGAGTCAAGGAACAACGGAATGTTCAAACGCTTCAGCGTCGTACTTAGCGGCGCTCTCGTCGCGAGCTTGATCTTCGTCGTCGGAGCGCAGGCGACGCCACTGTCCGTCGCCATCTCCCCTACCTCGGGTGCGAACGGGACCGAACTGCAAGCCTCGAGTCCTGACACGTGTCCCGCCGTCCCGGAGAACGCGGACCCGACACTGGTCAACGTCGGACCCAACATCGTCTACCAAGTGGCCTCGGCCGACGAACCCGCCCCGACATTGGACAGCGACGGCTGGCTCCCGTTCATCCAGGAGCAGGACGGCTCATTCCTCGATGTCAGCGGCACGGAACCATGGCAGGGCTACCTCACGGTGGGCGCCACCGGTGGCTGGGGGGCGTTGGACCCGGGCGCCTACCGGGTGTCGTTCGCCTGCGGCTACGCCACGCACATCGCCGGGGTTGACGCCGGAACCGTGACCAACGGGCCATGGCACGCCTACGGCGAGATCACCGGCTCGGTGTTCGATCTGTGCGCGACTGCGCCCGACTGCGGCACGCCCGCCCCGACGACGTCGACCTCGACGTCGACCACCGTGGAACCCGAGCCGACGACGGTCGCGCCGCCGCCTGCGACAACGACGACCGAGCCCGAAGTCACGCCTGGCGATGGCATCGGTGAATCGTCAGCGTCGCCGGGCGGCGAGATCACGATCGACGCCTCCGGTTTCCTTCCCGGCACCGAGGTGGTCATCGAGTTCCACTCGACGCCGCATCGGATCGGCAGCGTGACCGCCGACGCGAGAGGCCGCGTTAAGACCGCAGCCTGGGTGCCCGTCGACGCCGAAGTCGGAACGCACCACGTCGTGCTCACCGGCACCGACGCCACCGGCAAGCCCAAGGTGGAGTCGTTCGCGATCGTCGTCAGCCGACGACCGGCCGGCCGAGGTTCGATGGCGTTGCCGGTGATGATCGGCTTCGCACTCCTTGCTGTCGCCGTCGCGGCGTCAGTGGGCGTGCGCCGGTTCCGGGCGGCGCGTTAGTCGACCGTCCAGGTCGAGCCCGAGCGCAGCAACGCCGCGAGATCACCGGCGCCGCGCTGTTCCTGGGCCGCCACGAGCTGGTCGCCGACGAGCTGGCCGTAGTTCGGGCGCTCGACGGCGCGGAACACGCCGATCGGCGTCGGCTCGTGCGGGCCCCGTGCCAGCCGGCCGAGGGAGAACGCGTGACCCGGACGCTCGAGCGTCTCGTCGTGCACGACGATGCGGCTCTCGTCGACGTCGGCGACGTTCACGACCTGGAAGTGGCCCTGAGCGTCGGGCGCAACGCACTTGTCCATGTTGGAACCGAAGATGATCTTCTCGCCGTGCACCAGCGGGATGAGATTGTCGCTGCGGTTCTCCTTCGACGTGATCCCTTCGAAGGCGCCGTCGTTGAAGACGTTGCAGTTCTGGTACACCTCGACGAACGACGCCCCCTTGTGGTCGTGGGCCCGCTTGAACGTCTCGACCATGTGGGCGCGGTCCATGTCGTGGGTGCGGGCCACGAAGGTGGCCTCGGCACCGAGCGCCAGCGAGATCGGGTTGAACGGCTGGTCGACCGAGCCGAACGGCGTCGACTTCGTGACCTTGCCGACCTCCGAGGTCGGTGAGTACTGCCCCTTCGTCAAGCCGTAGATCTGGTTGTTGAACATGAGGATCGTCACGTTGACGTTGCGGCGCAGCGCGTGGATGAGGTGGTTGCCCCCAATCGACAGCGCGTCGCCGTCGCCACAGATCACCCACACGTCGAGGTCGGGGCGGGCCACCGCGAGGCCCGTCGCCAGCGCCGGCGCCCGGCCGTGGATGCCGTGCATGCCGTAGGTGTTCATGTAGTACGGGAAGCGCGCCGCACAACCGATGCCCGAGATGAACACTGTGTTCTCCCGGCGCACGCCGAGGTCGGGCATGAGCAGCTGGACGGCAGCAAGGATCGAGTAGTCGCCGCACCCCGGACACCAGCGGACCTCCTGGTCCGACATCCAGTCCTTGCGTGACGTGATCGGGACATCCACGGTGGTCACTTCGCACCCTCCAACAGCGTGAGCATGGCGGCTTCGATTTCGGAGGCCTTGAACGGCAGACCCTGGATCTTGTTGAGCGACTGGGCGTCAACGAGGAACTCGGCGCGCAGCAGCCGCGACAGCTGGCCCATGTTCATCTCGGGCACGAGAACCTTCTTGTAGCGGTGCAGCACGTCGCCCAGATTTTTCGGGAACGGGAAGAGGTGGACGAGGTGCGCGTGGCTCGCCTTCAGCCCGCGCGCGCGCACGCGGCGTACCGCCGCGCCGATGGCACCGAAGGTCGACCCCCACCCGACGACGAGGATGTCGCTGCCGCCGTCGTCGTCCACTTCGACGTCGGGGATGTCCTCGGCGATGCCGGCGACCTTGGCGGCGCGCAAGCGCGTCATGCGCTCGTGGTTGACGCCGTCGTAGTTGACGTTGCCCGTGCCGTCCTGTTTCTCGAGACCGCCGATGCGGTGCTCGAGGCCGGGCGTACCGGGGACGGCCCACGGCCGCGCCAGGTTGTCGTCGCGCAGGTAGGGCCAGAACTCGGGGTTGCCCTCGGCGTCCTCGTGGTTCGGCTCCGTGGCGAACGCGACCGAGATGTCGGGCAGGGTCGAGACGTCGGGCAGCTTCCACGGCTCGGCGCCGTTGGCGATGTAGCCGTCGGAGAGCAGCAACACCGGCGTGCGGTACTTGAGGGCGATGCGCGCCGCTTCGATGGCGGTCTCGAAACAGTGCGACGGCGTCTTGGCGGCGATGATCGGCATCGGCGACTCGCCGTGGCGGCCGTACATGGCGAGCATGAGGTCAGACTGTTCGGTCTTGGTCGGCAGACCCGTCGACGGGCCGCCGCGCTGGATGTCGACGATGATCAGCGGCAACTCGAGCGACACCGCCAGACCCATCGCCTCGGATTTGAGGTCGACGCCGGGGCCCGACGTGGTGGTGATGCCGAGGTGGCCGCCGAACGCCGCACCGATGGCGGCCGAGATGCCGGCGATCTCGTCTTCGGCCTGCATGGTGCGCACGCCGAAGTTCTTGTGCTTCGACAGCTCGTGGAGGATGTCGGACGCGGGCGTGATCGGATACGAACCGAGAAACAAGGGCAACTTGGCCAGCTGCGACGCGGCGACGAGGCCCCACGCCAGCGCGGTGTTGCCGCTGACGTTGGTGTACTCGCCGGGGTCGAACGTCGTTGGCTTGATCTCATAGCTCGACGCGAAGAGCTCGGCGGTCTCGCCGAAGTTGTACCCCGCCTTGAACGCGGCCAGGTTCGACTGCTTCACCATCTCGTTCTTGGCGAAGCGCTCCTCGATCCACTTCGTCGTGCTCTCGATGGGCCGCGTGTAGAGCCAGCTGACGACGCCGAGGGCGAAGAAGTTCTTCGATCGCTCGGCGTCGCGCGGCTTCACGCCGAGTTCCTTGACCGATTCAATCGTGAGCGACGTCATCGGGACTTCGAACACGGTGAAGGCGTCGAGAGTGCCGTCGGTCAGCGGGTTGGCGGGATAGCCCGCTTTTTTCAGGTTGCGCTCTTCGAAGGCGTCGCTGTTGACGATGAGCGTGCCGCCGCGGGGCACGTCGGCGATGTTGGCCTTGAGCGCCGCGGGGTTCATGGCGATCAGCACCGACGGGAAGTCGCCCGGGGTGAGGATGTCGTGGTCCGAAATGTTGACCTGGAACGCAGAAACGCCCGCCAGGGTTCCGGCGGGCGCTCTGATCTCTGCTGGGAAGTCGGGCAAGGTCGACAGGTCGTTGCCGAACAGCGCCGAGGCGCTGGTGAACCGGTCGCCGGTGAGCTGCATCCCGTCACCGGAGTCGCCGGCGAACCGGATGACCACATGGTCGAGCTCTTGCACGTCTTTCGACGCGGTATCCGTCAC
>DASZWD010000060.1 GCA_035546775.1 Acidimicrobiales bacterium | reverse complement strand
ACAGCGGCACCAAGGGCGATCCGGGCGATTGACCACGACCGATGTGGGCTGCTGGGAGGAAGGCTGGTTGCGGGGGCAGGATTTGAACCTGCGACCTTCAGGTTATGAGCCTGACGAGCTACCGGGCTGCTCCACCCCGCGCCAAGCCAACGCTCGTCCGGCGGAGCTGCGCTCGACGCGGGACGGGAAAGGCATGTGAATGGGTTCCGTTAAACGCGCGCTCCTTACGCACCGGCTGCAATGCCTGGCGACGACCTACTCTTCCATCGCTTGAGCGATAGTACCATCGGCGCTGTCAGGTTTCACGGCCGAGTTCGGGATGGGATCGGGTGGGGCACTGACGCTATAGCCACCAGGCAATGAAGCCGGTGTTGCGAAAACGCGCGCTCTTAAATCGATGCACCTGGCCAGATGAACTTCCAACCAATGTCAGCCCAGGGCTGTCATTGATGGTGGGACTCATCAAGCGCGAATAGGACAATTAGTATCGGTTAGCTCCACGCGTTACCGCGCTTCCACATCCGATCTATCAAGGTCATGGTCTCTGACCGTCCTAAGAAATCTTATCTCGAGGGAGGCTTCCCGCTTAGATGCTTTCAGCGGTTATCCCGTCCATGCATAGCTACCCTGCTGCGCCGTTGGCACGACGACAGGTACACCAGAGGCATGTTCAACCCGGTCCTCTCGTACTAGGGTCAACTCCTCTCAAATTTCGACGCCCACGGCAGATAGGGACCAAACTGTCTCGCGACGTTCTGAACCCAGCTCACGTACCACTTTAAATGGCGAACAGCCATACCCTTGGGACCTGCTCCAGCCCCAGGATGTGATGAGCCGACATCGAGGTGCCAAACAACCCCGTCGATATGAGCTCTTGGGGGTTATCAGCCTGTTATCCCCGGCGTACCTTTTATCCGTTGAGCGATGGCGCTTCCACACGCAACCACCGGATCACTATGCCCAGCTTTCGCTCCTGCTTGACGTGTCAGTCTCGCAGTCAAGCTCTCTTGTGCCATTGCACTCGACGGCTGATTGCCAACCAGCCTGAGAGAACCTTTGGGCGCCTCCGTTACTTTTTAGGAGGCGACCGCCCCAGTCAAACTACCCATCTGGCGCTGTCCCCCACCCGGATAACGGGCGAAGGTTAGAGTCCCGGCATAAACAGGGTGGTATTTCAACGTTGACTCCACCATGGCTGGCGCCACAGCTTCCTAGTCTCCCACCTATCCTACACAATTCATACCAAAACCCAACACCAAACTGTAGTAAAGGTGCACGGGGTCTTTCCGTCCTGATGCAGCTAACGAGCATCTTTACTCGTACTTCAATTTCGCCGGGTCTGTGGTTGAGACAGTAGGAAAGTCGTTACGCCATTCGTGCAGGTCGGAACTTACCCGACAAGGAATTTCGCTTGAACTTGTTACAGCTAATTCAGCATTAGCTGGTCTGGTCGTTTCCGCCAGACTCCCTACGTCGCCGTAGGGCCCGGACCATATCTTCTTCTTCCTCTGAGCTGAGGAAGAGGGTCGGCGTATGGTCTCTGAGGATTCTCAAAACCGCTGAGGGCTTGCGGTGGTTCATCGTCTCGGCGATTGCCGCGATCTGCATCAGTCCTTCGACTGACAGATGCCGGCGTTGCGCCATGAGATGAAGCACCTGGACGAACTTTGTCGAAGTTTGCTCGCTTCGACGTTCGCAAAGGGTGTCGCTCGAAGAACGGGACGATCACCTCGCGGAGATCGGCCTGCTTAGTGGCCACGTATCGGAGGAGATCCTCCTTGTGGTTGTCCTTGCGGGCGTTGCGGAAGACCGCGCCGCAGCCGAAGAACGTCACCATCGCTTCGAGCACGTTGCGACTCGACTCGCCTTGTGTAACGGCGAACGTGGGCTGGACCTGCCAGCCGACGCGTGTCGAGCCTTGGCGGAAGATGGGAACGCTGAAACAGCCTTCGCCATCGACAAACCCCACAATCCACTCAGCGGAAAGGAGTCTTTCCTGCTGATTTTCCGCACTGGTCACATTGTCACTGCTTGGCACCCTGACCATCGTAAAGATGGGGTGTGACGCCAAACGAGTAGTGCCAGATACCCGGATTTTCCAGCATATAGCCGACTGCTTACACAGCGTCACCGCTGTGCAGGGCAGCTCCTCATTGCCTGCTATGAGGATTCCTACCTTAGGACCGTTATAGTTACGGCCGCCGTTTACTGGGGCTTAGGTTCAGAGCTTCGCCCGAGGGCTAACCCTTCCCCGTAACCTTCCAGCACCGGGCAGGCGTCAGAGCGTATACGTCGTCTTACGACTTAGCACGCTCCTGTGTTTTTAGTAAACAGTCGCTTTCCCCTGGTCTCTGCGACCCTCTCGAGCTCGCGGAGTAAATCCGTCCACTCTACTGGGGCCATCCTTCTCCCGAAGTTACGGATGTATTTTGCCGAGTTCCTTAACCACAGTTCTCCCGATCGCCTTGGTATTCTCTACCTGTCCACCTGTGTCGGTTTGGGGTACGGGCGCTCTATTAGCTCGCTAGAAGCTTTTCTAGGCAGCATGGAATCAGTGACTTCGACTCGATCGTCTCGGCATCGCGTCTCAGGATGTATGAGGGCCGGATTTGCCTAACCCTCTCCCTACACGCTTACCCCGGTTCAACCATTGACCGGGTTCACCTATCCTCCTGCGTCCCTCCATCGCTGTCCGCCGGCGAGTGGGTCGGTTCGTCCCGAAGGACAGCCCCTTAGTACCTCACCATTGGAATTGGCGCGAATAGAGCGGTACCGGAATATCAACCGGTTGTGCATCGACTACGCCTTGCGGCCTCGCCTTAGCTCCCGACTTACCCTGGGCGGAATAGCCTTCCCCAGGAACCCTTGGACTTTCGGCGGAGGGGTTTCTCACCCCTCTCTCGCTACTCATGCCAGCATTCGCACTCGACCACGCTCCACGACGGTTTCCACCGCCGCTTCACTGCAAGATCGACGCTCCCCTACCACTCCACATTGCTGTGAAGTCCGTAGCTTCGGCTTTGGGCTTTAGCCCCGTTACATTGTCCGCGCAGGATCACTCGACCAGTGAGCTATTACGCACTCTTTCAAGGGTGGCTGCTTCTAAGCCAACCTCCTGGCTGTTTTCGCAATCCCACATCGTTTTCCACTTAGCCCAAAATTAGGGGCCTTAGCTGACGGTCTGGGTTGTTTCCCTTTCGACTAACGAAGCTCATCCCTCGTAGTCTCACTGCTGCACTCTGGATTAATGGCATTCGGAGTTTGATTGGGGTCAGTAAGCTTGTAGGCCCCCTAGCCCATTCAGTGCTCTACCTCCATCAATGAACATGCAACGCTGTACCTAAATACATTTCGGGGAGAACCAGCTATCACCGAGTTTGCTTGGCCTTTCACCCCTTGCCACAGCTCATCCCCCCTGTTTTCAACCAGGGTGGGTTCGGCCCTCCACGGGGTCTTACCCCCGCTTCAGCCTGGCCATGGCAAGATCACTCGGCTTCGGGTCTACCGCATGCGACTGAATCGCCCTATTCAGACTCGCTTTCGCTCCGGCTACCCCTCACGGGTTAACCTCGCCACACACGGTAACTCGCTGGCTCATTCTTCAAAAGGCACGCCATCGCGGCCACCCGAAGGTGACGACGCTCTGACTGTTTGTAAACCAACGGTTTCAGGTACTATTTCACTCCCCTCCCGGGGTGCTTTTCACCTTTCCCTCACGGTACTAGTTCGCTATCGGTCGCCTGCTTGTACTTAGCCTTACGAAGTGGTCTTCGCAGATTCACGCCAGTTTTCACGGTCCCGGCGTTACTTGGGATTGCTGAACAGAGATTGAGTGCCTTTCGCGTACGGGGCTCTTACCCACTGCGGCGCGACGTTCCAAAACGCTTCTGCTAGGCATCAATTTTGTAACTCTGCGACGGATCTGGTGCTCCGCCCATCAGGTCCCACTACCCCATACCGGCAACGCCACCAGGCTTTACCACCGGCACGGTTTGGGCTGTTCCCGTTTCGTTCGTCACTACTCAGGGAGTCACTGTTGTTTTCTTTTCCTCGAGGTACTGAGATATTTCAGTTCCCTCGGTTCCCTCTACCTGCCCTATGTGTTCAAGCAGGAGTAACACCCGATCAAGGGTGCTGGGTTTCCCCATTCGGACATCCACGGATCAAAAGTTGGTCGGCACTTCCCCGTGGCTTTTCGCAGCCACCCACGTCCTTCATCGGCATCAGGCGCCAAGGCATCCACCGTTGGCTCTTTGTAGCTTGGAGAACAAAGATGCTCGTGCTCGCTATGCAGTTCTCAAGGAACGAGTGCCCGACGCGAGCGGCCGGCCTCCTCTGAGAGAAGGCCGGCTTCACGTTGGCAGAAGGAGCTGTTGCTCCCTCACAACGGAACAGAGATACGTCACACACGCCGGCGTGCGGCTCGAGAGAACTGAATCTGCGATCGAGACGCCGTATCGGCGTGCGCACTAACCAGTGATCGACTCGGAGATTGTCTCGAATGAGACAAGCTCTCCTTAGAAAGGAGGTGATCCAGCCGCACCTTCCGGTACGGCTACCTTGTTACGACTTCACCCCAATCACCGACCCCACCTTCGACAGCTCCCTCCTTACGGTTGGGCCACTGGCTTCGGGTGTTGCCGACTTTCGTGGTGTGACGGGCGGTGTGTACAAGGCCCGGGAACGTATTCACCCCGGCATTGCTGATCCGGGATTACTAGCGACTCCGACTTCATGGAGTCGAGTTGCAGACTCCAATCCGAACTGAGACCGGCTTTATGGGATTCGCTCATCCTCGCGGAATAGCAGCCCTTTGTACCGGCCATTGTAGCATGTTTGCAGCCCTAGACATAAGGGGCATGATGACTTGACGTCATCCCCACCTTCCTCCGAGTTGACCCCGGCAGTCTTCTACGAGTCCCCGGCATTACCCGCTGGCAACATAGAATAAGGGTTGCGCTCGTTGCGGGACTTAACCCAACATCTCACGACACGAGCTGACGACAGCCATGCACCACCTATCGCAGACCCTTTCGGACACCATATCTCTATGGCTTTTCCTGCGTAGTTCAACCTAGGTAAGGTTCTTCGCGTTGCATCGAATTAAGCAACATGCTCCGCCGCTTGTGCGGGCCCCCGTCAATTTCTTTGAGTTTTAGTCTTGCGACCGTACTCCCCAGGCGGCACACTTAATGCGTTAGCTACGGCACGGAACCCGTCGATAGGGCCCCACACCTAGTGTGCAACGTTTACGGCGTGGACTACCAGGGTATCTAATCCTGTTCGCTCCCCACGCTTTCGCGCATCAGCGTCAGTACAGGCCCAGAACACCGCCTTCGCCACTGGTGTTCCTCCAGATATCTAAGCATTTCACCGCTACACCTGGAATTCCGTGTTCCCCTACCTGACTCAAGTCATGACAGTTCCGAGTGGCCGCCCCGAGTTGAGCTCGAGGGTTTCACACCCGGCTTACCAAACCGCCTACGCGCGCTTTACGCCCAATAAATCCGGACAACGCTCGCTCCCTACGTATTACCGCGGCTGCTGGCACGTAGTTGGCCGGAGCTTCTTCTGTAGGTACCGTCAATTTCGTCCCTACTGAAAGTGGTTTACAACCCGAGGGCCGTCATCCCACACGCGGCGTTGCTGCCTCAGGCTTTCGCCCATTGGGCAAGATTCCCCACTGCTGCCTCCCGTAGGAGTCTGGGCCGTGTCTCAGTCCCAGTGTGGCTGATCGTCCTCTCAGACCAGCTAGACGTCGAAGCCTTGGTAGGCCGTTACCCCACCAACAAGCTGATATCCCGCGAGCCCCTCCCAAAGCGAAATTCATTTCTTCACCAGGCCATGCGACCCGGTGAAGGCATCAGGTATTAGACCCGGTTTCCCAGGCTTATCCCTGTCTTTGGGGCAGGTTGCTCACGTGTTACTCACCCGTTCGCCACTAGGTCTTCCGGAGTATTGCTACTCCATGGACCCCGTTCGACTTGCATGTGTTAAGCACGCCGCCAGCGTTCGTCCTGAGCCAGAATCAAACTCTCCATCGAAACCTACCCGGTCGAAACCGGGATCGATTTGGTTCAATTCCAGACACAAAGACAGACGTTGTCGTCCATTATTGCGTCAATTATTGACAAGTATGAATGCAGCTCCGAGGAGCTGCACCCGCACTGGTTTTTGGCGCATCTCTGTTCCGTTGTCAAGGAGCACACCGGCGCCTGGCACACACCTCAAGAGAGGTGGAGGTGCTGGAGAGCGCCTGCTCATGTCGAGGGTTGCACCCGAAACTGCCGGTGTACTTCCTCTTCCGCTTCATCGGGCCCGACGTATCAGGCCCCGTGGGGCGGGTTGACGACTATACGATCCCGCCAGGCCCTCCGTCAAGCCGGACACCGCCCATTTTCAGCCCAAACGTTGCCGATCGGCGGCGAGGCGGTCAGCGAAGCGCTTGCGCTGCTCCGCCACCTGCGCCGGGCCCGTGCCACCGGCCGTTTGCCGGCGCGTCACCGCCACGCCAATGCCCAGTAAGGCGACCGCGTCGGCGCCCAGCGCCGGGTGCGCCTCGACCAGCTCGGCGAGGGGGACGTGGCGCTCCAAGCTGTCGCGCACGAGGCCCCCGACGATGGCGTGGGCCTCCCGGAACGGCGTGCCCCGCTCCACCAGCCATTCGGCCAGGTCGATGGCCGCCGCGGTGGGCGAATCGGCGGCGTCGGCCATGCGCCCGAGGTCGAACGTGGCGGTGTCGAGGAGCCCGGCAAGGGCAGCCAGCGCCAGGCGAATCTGGTCGACGGCGTCGAATAGGGGTTCCTTGTCCTCCTGGAGATCCCGGTTGTAGGCCAGAGGGAGACCCTTGAGCGTGGCGAGGAAGCCCGCGGCGTGGCCGATGAGCCGGCCCGCCTTGCCCCGGGTCAACTCGGCGATGTCGGGATTCTTCTTCTGCGGCAGCATCGAGCTGCCCGTGGAATAGGCGTCGGCGAGCTTCAGGAAGCCGAACTCCTCCGTCGACCACAGCACGACCTCCTCTCCCATACGGGAGAGGTGCACACCCAGCAGGGCGATCGCGTGCAGGAGCTCGGATACGAAGTCGCGGTCCGAGGTGGCGTCGAGGCTGTTGTCGAAGGCGGCGGCGAAGCCGAGTTCGTCGGCGACCGCTTCGGGCGAGAGCGGCAGCGACGAACCGGCGATCGCACCAGCACCCAGAGGCGACACGTCGAGCCGGCGCCGGGCGTCACAGAGCCGGTCGACGTCACGGGCGAGCGCCCAGCCGTGGGCTAGCAGGTGGTGGCTGAGCAGGATCGGCTGGGCGCGCTGAAGGTGCGTGTAGCCCGGGAGGTAGGCGCCGCCGACCTCCTCGGCGCGGCGTAGCAGCACGTCTTGCAGGGCGACGACACCGGCCGCCACCTCCGTCGCCGCCCGCTTGCACCACAGCCGGAACGCGGTCGCGACCTGGTCGTTGCGGCTACGGCCGGTGTGGAGCTTGGCGCCCGTGTCGCCGGTCATCTCCGTGACCCGGCGTTCGATGGCGGTGTGGATGTCCTCGTCGCTGTCGACGAACACGAACGAGCCGCTGTCGAGCTCGGAGCCCACCTTGTCGAGGGCGGCGACGAGCACGTCGCCCTCCTGTTTCGTCAGCAGGCCGCCGCGGACGAGACCGTGGACGTGCGCCTTGGACGCGACGACGTCGTCGGGACCGAGGCGCTGATCGAAGGGCAGGCTGACAGTGAACTGCCACAGCGCTTCCGCCGGACCTTCGGCGAAGCGACCGTGCCACAGGGTCGTCACTGCCGTCCGGGGCCCTGCCGCGACGCCCACGTCTGCACGGACAGGCCCCAGAGGCGCACGAAGCCCTCGGAGTCGCTGTGGCGGAACGTGTCGGCGGCGTCGTAGGTGGCGAGCTCGTAGTCGTAGAGGGCGTCGGGCGAGCGCCGGCCGGTGACGCGGCACGACCCGGGCGACAGCGACAACCGCACGTCGCCCGTCACAAACCGCTGGCTGTCGTCGATGAAGGCGTCGTAGGCACGCTTGAGTGGCGAGAACCACAGCCCGTCATAGATCAGCTCGGCGTAGCGGGGCTCGAGGCGGGCCTTCTCGCGGGCCAGGTCGCGCTCGAGGGTGATCGACTCGAGGTCGTTGTGGGCCAGGATCAGCGCCAGGCTCGCCGGGCACTCGTAGGTTTCTCGACTCTTGATGCCGACGCGGCGGTTCTCGACCATGTCGATGCGACCCCAGCCGTACGACCCGACGATGTCGGCCAGCCTGCCGATCAGGTCGACGAGTCCGAGCTTCTCGCCGTCGAGGGCGACGGGCGCGCCGGCTTCGAAGCTGATTGTGACGTCGCGGGGATCGGTCGCCGTCGGCTTGGTCAGCACCCACACGCCGGGCGGAGGCTCACGCCATGGATCCTCCATCTCGCCGCACTCGATGGCGCGGCCCCAGAGGTTGTCGTCGATCGAATACAGCTTCTCGCGCGTGGCGGTGATCGGGATGCCGCGGGTCTCGGCGTAGCGGATCGAATCGTCGCGGGTGAGGCCCCAGTTGCGCGCCGGCGCCAGGACGTCCAGATCAGGGGCGAGGGCGCGGGTCGACACCTCGAAGCGCACCTGGTCGTTGCCTTTCCCGGTGCAACCGTGGGCGACGGCGTGGGCGCCATGCCGGCGAGCCGCCGCCACGAGGTGCTTCACGATTACGGGTCGAGAGAGCGCGCTGACGAGTGGATAGCGGCCCTCGTACATGGCGTTGGCCTTGAGCGCCGGGACCAGGAAGTCGGCCGCGTACTCGTCGCGGGCGTCGATGACTTCGGCCTCGACGGCGCCGGCGGCGAGGGCGCGGTTGCGCACCGTGTCCATCTCGGTATTGCCACCGTCCTGGCCGACGTCGACCGCCACCGCGATCACCTCGACACCCAACTCCTCGCGGAGCCAGGCGACGGCCACCGACGTGTCGAGACCGCCCGAATACGCAAGAACCACACGCTGTGCCATCACAACCCCGCCAATTCCATGAACATGTTCGCTACCTTCTCACCGCCCGCTTTCGCGGACGCAATCACCATCAACGTGTCGTCGCCCGCCACGGTCCCGAGGACATCGGGCAGCCCGGCGCGGTCGATCGCCGAGCCGACGACGTGCGCGGAACCCGGCGGCGTGCGCAGCACGACGACCGGTCCGCTGTGGGCCACTTCGACCAACCACTCCGACAGCACGCGCCGCAAGTGGTCCTCGGGGGCGACGCGTTGGGTCGGCAGTTCGGGCAAGGCGTAGGCGGTCTCGCCGCCGCGCACCCGAATCTTGACGGCGCCCATGTCCTCCAGATCGCGCGACACGGTGGCCTGGGTGGCGACAACGCCCGATTCGGCCAGCAACTCGACGAGCTGCGCCTGGCTGGTGACGGTGCCGCCTTCGAGAATCTGCGCGATCCGGTGCTGACGCTGCTGTTTAGCGAGCCGCATCGACCAGCCACCAGATCGCGCCGCGGGCGGCGTCAAGACGCTTGGCCGCCTGCTCGAAGACCGCCGACTGCGGCCCGTCGATCACCGCGGCGTCGACCTCGCTCCCGCGGATCGCCGGCAGGCAGTGCAGGAACACGGCTCGCTCGGCGGCGAGTTCCATCAACTCCGGAGTCACGGCGAAGCCCTCGAACGCCACCTGGCGCGCGTCGGCTTCGGCCTCCTGACCCATGGAGACGAAGACGTCCGTGTACACCGCGTCGGCACCCTTGACCGCCTCGGTCGGGCGGTCGGTCACCGTCAGCATCCCGCCCAGCGTGGCGATCGTGTCCAGGTCGAGCGCGCTCGGGCCGTACTGGGGCGGGCAGGCGACGACGAAGTCCACGCCGGCGTAGGCACAGGCCAGCGCAAGGGAGCGGGTCACGTTGTTGAAGTCGCCGACGAAGGCCACGCGCAACGCGGCGAGGTCACCGAAGCGGGCGCGCAGGGTGAGGAGGTCGGCGATGGCCTGGCACGGATGCGCCACGTCGGAGAGCAGGTTGAGCACCGGGACGACGTCGGCCGCGGCCATGCGCTGCAGCACGGCGTGGCTCTTTACCCGCGCACCGACGACGGCGTGGTAGCCGGCGAGGGTGCGGATGACATCTTCGGCGGTCTCGCGCGTGTCGATACCGACCTCGTCGCCCTTCATGCTGACGGGGTGACCGCCGAGCGCCACGACGGCCATCTCCGTCGAGTTCCGCGTGCGGCCGCTGGCCTTCTCGAAAATGAGCCCGGCGCCTTTGCCCGCCAGCACGCGGGGCGGGGCCGGCTCCTCGCATCGGCGCAGCACCTCGAGGAACTCGTCGCGCGACAGGTCGTCAATATCGAGGAGATGTCTCACGCCAGGACGTCCTTGACGATGACGAGGGCGGCGTCGATCTCGTCGTCGGACACGTTCAGCGGCGGGGCGAAGCGCAGCGCTGTGTCGGTGACGGCGTTGACGACGAGGCCGGCGTCGAGCAATGCCTTGTTGACCGCCTTCGCGTTCCCGGCGGAGAGCTCGGCGCCGAGCAGCAGGCCGAGGCCGCGGACAGCGCTCACGCCCGGTGTCTGGGTTAACCCTGAGGCGAGGCGCTCGCCGGCGCGGCGGGCGCATGCCGGCGCGTCGATGGCGATGAGCTCGTCGAGGGTCGCCCGCGCCGCCGACGCCGCCAGCGGCTGGCCTCCGTAGGTCGAGCCGTGGTCGCCGGTTTCGAAGACCGACGCCACCTCGGCACGCGCCCAGCAGGCGCCGATCGGCATGCCGTTGCCGAGGGCCTTGGCCACCGTCACGATGTCGGGCCGGATGCCGCTGTGCTGGAAGGCGAACCACTCCCCCGTCCGTCCGAGGCCGGTCTGCACCTCGTCGACGATGAGCAGCACGCCGCGCTCGTCGCACAAGGCGCGCAGGTCGCGCACGTAACCCTCGGGCGCGGGATGCACGCCGCCTTCGCCCTGCACCACTTCGACGAGCACCGCCGCCGTCGACGCGTCCATCATCCGCTCGACATCCGCGAGATCGAAGGCCGCCGCGTGCACGAACCCTTCGGGCAGCGGTTGGAACTTCTCGTGCTTGGCCGGCTGGCCCGTGGCGTGCAGGGTCGCCAGCGTGCGACCGTGGAAGGACCCGAACGCGCTGATGACGACGTGCTTGCCGGGACCGCCGGCGAGCCGGGCGAGCTTGATGGCGCACTCGTTGGCTTCGGCGCCGGAGTTGGCGAAGAAGACCTGGCCGCCGCCGCCGATCAGTTCGTCGAGGGTGAACGCCACGGACGGTCCGACCTGGTTGCCGAACAGGTTCGACACGTGGCTCAACGTTGCCGCCTGCTCGGCGATCGCGGCGGTCACCCGCGGGTGAGCGTGGCCCAGCGACGTGACGGCGAGGCCCGACAGGAAGTCGAGGTACTCCTTGCCGGTGTCGTCGTAGAGGTGCGTGCCTTCGCCGCGCACGAACGTGACCGGCGGCGCGGCGTAGGTGGGCATCAGTTTTGAACTCATGGTGTGACCATCGTTCCGATTCCTTCGTCGGTGAAGATCTCGAGCAGCAGGGCGCGCGGGACGCGCCCGTCGAGGATGTGGGCGACGCCGACGCCGCTGCGCACCGCGTCGACACACGCCTGCACCTTGGGGATCATCCCGCCCGAGATCGAACCGTCGGCGATGAGGGCGTCGACGTCCTGCACTGACACCCGCGACAGCACGGACTCGGCGTCGGCGACGTCGCGGCGGATCCCGTCGATGTCGGTGAGGTAGACCAGTTTTTCGGCGCCCAGCGCGCCGGCGATGGCGGCGGCCGCGGTGTCGGCGTTGATGTTGTAGGCCTGACCGGCGGCGTCGACGCCGATGGTGGCGATCACCGGGATCAGCTCGTCGGCCAGCAAGCGCGCCACGACGTCGCTGTTGACGTGGGTGACCTCGCCCACGAACCCGAGGTCGGGGTTGAGCTGCTTGGCCGCCAGGAGCGACGCATCCTCCCCCGACATGCCGACGGCGAGCGGCCCGTGGACGTTGATGGCGGCGACCAGCTCGCGGTTGACCTTGCCCACGAGCACCATGCGCACGACGTCGAGCGTCTCCGCGTCGGTGACGCGCAGGCCGTCGACGAACGACGACTCCTTGCCGATGCGCTTGAGGAGGTCGCCGATCTGCGGGCCACCGCCGTGCACGACGACGGGGCGCATCCCGACCGAGTGCATGAGCACGACGTCGGCGGCGAACTGGGCGAGGCCGTCGGCCTCACTGGCGGCGCCGGCGAGCGCGTTGCCGCCGTACTTGACCACGACGGTCTTGCCGAAGAAACGTCGGATGTACGGCAACGCCTCGGTCAGAACCTCCGCCTTCTCGGCCGCCCGGCTCATGACGTACCCATGTTCTCGTCGACGTACGCGTGCGTGAGATCGTTCGTCAGCAACCACCACGACCCGTCGCCGAGGCCGAGGTCGACGGTGACGTCGATGCGCGGCTGTTCCATGTGCGCCCGCACGGCGGCGCCATCGTGGGGCACCGCCACGCCGCCGCGGGCGACGACGACGTCGCCGTAGGCGACCGACACCTTGTCGATGTCGAACGCCGCGCCGGCGCTGGCGGCTTCGCTCACCACGCGGCCCCAGTACGGGTCCTGGCCGTACCACGAGCACTTGCACAGGTTGCTGTCGGCGATCCGCCGCGCCGCCTTGGCCGCGTCGTCGTCGCTCGCCGCTCCCTTGACGGTGACGCGCACGAGCTTCGTCGCGCCTTCGGCGTCGCACACCATCTGCTCGGCCAGATCCGCGCACACCCGCGTGATCAACTCGCCCAGTGCGGCGGCGTCGATCGCGTGCTCGGCCCTTCCGCTCGCCAGGATGATCACGGTGTCGTTGGTCGACGTGCAGCCGTCGACGGTGATGCGGTGGAACGAGTGGTCCATGGCGCTCGCCAGCAGGCGCTGGAGCATCGGCGCGTCGACTCGGGCGTCGGTGGTGAGCACGCCCAGCATCGTGGCCATGTTCGGTGCCAGCATCGCCGCGCCCTTGGCCATGCCGCCCACGGTGACACCCCCGGCGATGGCAACGCTTTCCTTGCGGATCGTGTCGGTCGTCATGATGGCGTCGGCGGCGAGTTCGCCCCCCTCCGCCGTGGCGGCGAGCGACGCGGCCAATGTCGGCACAGCGCCGGTGAAGGGGTCGAGGGCCAGCGGGATGCCGATGAGCCCGGTCGAGCAGACGAGTACCTCCTCGGCGCGGCAGCCGAGTTGGCGCGCCACGAGGTCGCAGGCGCCCTGCGCCGTCGCCCGGCCGTCAGCCCCCGTGGCGGCGTTGGCGTTGCCCGAGTTCAAGATGACGGCCGCGGCGCGGCCCGACGTGGCCGCCAGGTGGGCGCGGCTCACCTGTACCGGCGCGGCGGCGGCCAGGTTGGTCGTGAAG
The DNA here is from genome assembly GCA_035546775.1 of Acidimicrobiales bacterium. Taxonomy (NCBI): domain Bacteria; kingdom Bacillati; phylum Actinomycetota; class Acidimicrobiia; order Acidimicrobiales; species Acidimicrobiales bacterium. The sequence continues at coordinate 115,708 of DASZWD010000060.1, read as the reverse complement.
ACGGCGGCCGCGGGCACCGGTCGACGGTCCTCGGTCGCCACCAGCGACAGATCGGCGACGCCCGAGGGCTTGATGCCCGACCACACGCCGCCGGCGACAAAACCCCGCGCTGCAGTGACGCTCATTACGGATAGACCCCCGCCGTGGTCAGGCCGGTCGCCTCGGGCAGGCCGGCGATGAGGTTGGCGCACTGGACCATCTGGCCCGCTGCGCCCTTCCCGAGATTGTCGATGGCGCAGATCGCCACCACCCATCCTGTGCGGTCGTCGACCCGGGCGGTGATGTGCGCCGCGTTCGATCCGAGCGTCGCCTTGGTCGACGGCGACCGCTCGCTCACGACGACGAAGGGCTCCTCGGCGTAGGCGGCGTGGAGTGCCTCCAGCACCGAGGCGGTGGACTGTGAGCCCACCGGCCGGGCGTAACAGGTGGCGAGGATGCCGCGGTTCATCGGCGCGAGGTGGGGCGTGAACAGGATCTCGGCGCCCGTCGCCTGCTCCATCTCGGGCGTGTGGCGGTGCGTCAGCAGGCCGTAGGCGGTGAAGTCTTCGTCGACGGTGTTGAAGTGCGTATTGGGCTTGGGGACCTTGCCGGCGCCCGACACCCCCGACGCCGCGTCGACGATCACGCCCGTCGTCGCGATGAGCCCCGCCTTGACCAGCGGGGCCAGCGCTAGGGCGGCGGCCGTCGGGTAGCAGCCGGCGGCGGCGGCGAGCTTCTGCTGCTTGATCTCGTCGCGGTACAGCTCGGGGATGCCGTGCACGAACCGCCCGAGCAATTCGGGCGCCGGGTGCGCCTCGCCGTACCACCGCGGGTACAGCGCGGCGTCGCGCAGGCGGAAGTCGGCGCCGAGGTCGACGATCCCGCCGACCTTGTCGACGAGCTGCGGCACGACGGCGCCCGACGCGCCGTGGGGCAGCGCCAGGAAGACGAGGTCGTGCTGCGTCGCCTTGTCGACGTCGACGGCCTCGTACACCAGGTCGGGATAGGCGGCGGCGAGGCTGGGGTAGCTGTCGGCTACCGGCGCGCCGACGGCGCTGTCGCCGGTGGCGTAGGTGACCTCGAACTCCGGGTGGCCGGCGAGAAACCGCAGCAGCTCCGCCCCTGCGTATCCCGACGCGCCGAGTACCGCCACCTTCGCCATTGCATGATTATACACACATCCGCGTAGGTCCGCGAAGGCGTTAGCCGCGCAAGGTCGCTCCGTGGCTCTTCTCGACTGCGGCGATGCCGGCAGCGCGCCGCTCGCCGACTTCGGCGTCGGTGAGGGTCCGGTCGAGGGCGCAGAACCGCAGCCGGAAGGCCAGGCTGCGGTGGCCTTCGGGCACGCCGGTGCCGCGGTAGACGTCGAACAGCTCGGCGTGGACGAGCAGGTCGCCGGCGGCCGCTTGCAGGGTGGCGAGCACGTCGGCGGCGGCAACGCCGTCGGGCACGACGAAGGCGAGGTCGATGTCGCTCGACGGGAAACGGCTGACGTCCACCGCCGTCGCCGAACGGCGCGGGGCGGCGTGCAGGGCTGCGAGGTCGACGTCGAGCCACGCGACACGACCCTCGATCCCGAGGCGGTCGAGCACGGCGGGGTCGACTTCGCCGACGACGCCGATCGCCGAGCCGTCGACGGTCACCACGCCGGTTCGCGTCGGGTGCAGGCCATCGACGGGTTCGGTGGCGTTGGCCACCGCCGGCTTCTCGAGGCGCAACGCGTCGGCGAGCACCGTCCAGGCGTCGACCGCGGCGTAGGCATCGGCGGGCCACAGCGCCGCGGCCACGCGCTCGTTCTCGTGCGGCAGGCCGCCTTCGGGGCCCGTCACGTAGCGGTTGATGACCGACGGGTCGACGGGCGGCTCGTCGGGCCGCTCCCACACCGCGCCGATCTCGTACAGCCACACCTCGCCGGCGCGGTGGCGGACGTTGTGCACGATCGAGCGCAGCAGGCCCGGGAGCAAGGACGCACGGAGGATCGACTCTTCGAGCGCCAGCGGCCGGTCGGCCTTGATCAGGTTCTCCTCCGGCAAACCCGCCACCGCGTGGTCACCGGGGCCGAGCAGCGGCGACGTCATCGCCTCGTTGACACCCAACCCGCACAGCAAATCGCGGATGACCCGGCACTCGCGTTGGTTTCGCGTGAGCCCCCCGTTGGTACCGGGAGCCGTGCGCAGCACGCGCGGCACGGACTCGTAGCCGTAGTGGCGCGCCACTTCCTCGACCAGCGCCTCTTCGATGGTGGCGTCGGGCCGCCACGACGGCGCCGTCACCTCGGCCACTTCGTCGTCTCGGCGGGCGACGGTGAAACCGATGCTCGTGAGGTAGCCGTCGATCTGCTCTGCGCTGAGCTCGGCCCCGAGCAGGCCGTTGACCCGCGACGTGCGCAGGCTGATGACCGCGGGCCGCGGCGTGTACTCCTCGGACACCCACACCGTGCGCGCCCCGACGCGCGCGCCGGCGTAGGCCACCGCCAGGGAACAGAAGCGGGCGACGGCGCGCTCGACGTGGCCGGCGTCGACGCCCTTCTCGAAGCGGGCCGATGCCTCGGAGCGCAGACCGAGACGCTTTGACGTGCGGGCGATCACCATCGGCTCGAACCACGCCGCCTCGAGCACGACGTTGGTGGTGCCGTCTTCGATCTCGGAGGTGCCGCCGCCCATGACGCCGGCGATGCCGACGCCGACGCCGTTGGCATCGGCGATCACGCAGTCCTCGCCGCCGACGCCGAGCGTGCGCGTCTCGCCGTCGAGGGTGAGCAACTGCTCGCCGGGTTCGGCCGGGCGCACGATGAAGCCGCCACCGGGCAGGCGATCGCCGTCATAGGGGTGCGTGGGTTGCCCGTGTTCGAGCATCACGTAGTTGGAGATGTCGACGACGTTGTTGATCGGGCGCATGCCGGCGAGGGTGAGGCGGCGCTGCATCCACTCGGGCGACGGCCCGATGGTGACGCCTTCGAGACGCGTCGCCGTGAAGATCGGACACATCGCCGGCGCTTCCACCGACACGACCGGCCCGTCCGCCGACGGCGCCGGCAGCTCCATTGCGTTGCTCGGCTCGGTGAACGGGAGGCCGAGTTTCGCCGCCAGGTCGCGGGCGACGCCGAGGATGCACAGCGCGTCGGGGCGGTTGCCCTCGATGGCGAGGTCGAGCACGACGTCGGGCTCGATGCCGAGCGCATCGGCGAGTTTGGTGCCGGGAACCAGGGCGTCGTCGAGCAGCATGATCCCGGCGTGGTCGTCGCCGAGTTCGAGCTCGCGCGCCGAGCAGATCATCCCGTTGGACTCGACGCCCTTCATCTTGCGCTTGCCGATGACGAAGTCGCCCGGCAGGACGGCCCCGACCGGTGCGAACGCCACGGTGGCGCCGGTGTCGAAGTTCCAGGCGCCACAGACGACCTGCACCGGGCCCTCGCCGTGGTCGACGACGATGCGGCGGATCTTGTCGGCGCCTTCGATCAGGTTGACCTCGAGCACCTTCGCCACGACGACGTCTTTGACGCTCGCCCCCACGTACTCGACGCCCTCGACGACGAGGCCGAGGGCGTTGCACGTGTCGACGAGCGCGTCGATGTCGTCGCCGATCGGCGCGAAATCACGAAGCCACGAAACCGGGACGAGCACGGAGTACTCCTAGAACTGGCGAATAAATCGCAGGTCGTTGTCGGCCATGACGCGCATGTCCGGAATGGTGTGGAACACCTGGGCGCAGCGGTCGATGCCGAAACCGAAGGCGAAGCCCGACCATTCCTCGGGGTCGAGGCCGACGGCGCGCAACACGTTGGGATGCACCATGCCGCAGCCGCCGAGTTCGATCCATCCCGTCTGCGAGCAGGTGCGACAGCCGGCGCCGCGGCAGATGGCACACGTCACTTCGAACTCGGCCGACGGCTCGGTGAAGGGGAAGTAGGCGGGGCGCAGCCGCGCCTGGATGTCGGGGCCGAAGTACGACTTGGTGAACGCGTCGATCGTGCCGGCGAGGTTGCCGAAGGTGATGCCTTTGTCGACAACGAGGCCCTCGATTTGGCTGAACGCCGGCGTGTGCCGGGCGTCGGGTGTGTCCTTGCGATAGACGCGGCCCGGGCACACCGCGTAGATCGGCGGCTGCTTCGCCAGCATCGTGCGGGCCTGCACCGGTGACGTGTGGGTGCGCAGCAGCGTCGACTCGGGGGCGCCGAAGTCGAGATACAGCGTGTCCTGGTTCGCCCGCGCCGGATGCGCCGGCGGGATGTTGAGCGCCTGGAAGTTGTGCCAGTCCGTCTCGACGAGCGGCCCCTCCTCGACCGTGAAGCCCATGGCGACGAACACGTCCTCGAGGCGCTGCTGGGTCTGCGTGATCAGGTGCATTCGGCCGCGTGGCCGCGGGTCGCGATGCTCGGTCAGGTCGATGCGGTCGGCTTCGAGTTGCTTGCTGCGTTCGTCGGCCGAGCGCTCGAGGAGCGCCTCGTCGACGGCGAGCAGAACTCGCTCGGTCTGCGCGTTGATAGCGGCGCCGGCGCGGGCCCGGTCTTCGGGCGCGACGTTGCGCAGCTCCTTCTTCGCCAGGGTCAAGAAACCTGTCTTGCCGAGCGCCTCGTTCTTGGCGGCGTTGATTTCCTCCACCGACGTGGCGCGCCGAATGCGGTCGAGCAGCTCTTCGAGTTGGTCAGCCATCGTCGGTTCCGTGGATGTCTTCGAATGCGTTGGTCGGCAAAGTAAAGCGGAAGGTGCTCCCCTTCCCCAACGCCGACGACGCCGTGAGGTGCCCGCCGTGCGCTTCGACGAGCCCACGGCTGATCCAGAGACCGAGCCCCGAGCCCGTCGGCCGGCCCTCGTTGCGGCGGAAGAACTTGGTGAAGACCTTCGGCAGGGCGTCGTGCGGAATGCCCTCGCCGACGTCGGTGACCGACACGACGACTTCGTCGCGCGCCGCGTCGAGGTCGGCCGTGAGCGCGATGCCGCGGGGCGACGCGTACTTGCAGGCGTTCTCGACGAGGTTGGTGATGACCTGCTCGAGCTTGTCGGGATCGGCGTACACGTTGGGGACGTCGTCGGCGAAGTGAATCGTCACGTCGAGGTCGGCGTACTCCATCCCGACCTTGTCGACGATCGCCTTGGTCAACGCGCTCAGGTCGACCATCTCACGGCGCAGCACGAGCCGGCCCGTCTCGAGGCGCGAGATGTCGAGTAGTTCGGTGATGAGCCGCGTGACGCGGTCGGCGTCGTGGTGGACCTGCTCGAGCATCATCTTCTTCTGGTCGTCGGCCAGGCGGTCCCAGCGGTTGAGCAGCAGGCTGGTGTAGCCCTTGACCGACGTGAGGGGCGAGCGCAGCTCGTGGCTCACCGTCGACACGATCTCGATGCCGGCGGTCGACTTGTCCGACCGGAACGACAGGATCATGCCTTCGTCGTCCACGCGGCCGGTAACACGGGCCAGCGAACGCTCACCGTCGCCGACGTTGAGTTCGACTTCCTGTTCGGTGAGGACGCCGTCGTCGCCGGTCGCCAACTCGACGCCATCGGCGAACACCACCCGCACCGGTTGACCGACGAGGGCGTCCTTGGTCTGGCCCAGCATGCCGGCGAGCGTCGCGTTGACGTCGACGATCGTCATGCCGCTGTCCGCGACGAGAACGCCGTCAGCGAGGCGGTCGATCATCACGCGACGGCCGCCCGCGCCTGTCGCGCCGCCTCGAAGCACAGCACCGCGGTTGCCACCCCAACATTCAAGCTTTCCGTGGACCCCGGCATCGGAATGGTGATGGCGGCGTCGATTCCCGGAAGCGTGGCCGGCAGCCCGTGGGCCTCGTTGCCGACGACGAACGCGACCGGACCGGTGAGGTCCACCGTTGCGTAGTCGTCGCCGCCGGTCGCCACCGCGGCCAAACGGCGCCGTCCGGCGGCGCCGAGCGACGACAAGGCCTCGTTCACGGACACTGACGTTACGACGGGAAGACGGAACAGCGCGCCCGCTGTCGCTCGGACGGTCTTCGGGTTGTACAACTCGACGCAGCCGTCACACAGCACCACGCCGCGTGCACCGGCCGCCGCCGCCGATCGGATCAGCGTTCCGGCGTTCCCCGGGTCGCGCACGTCGACGGCCACCACGACGACACCGTCGTCAGCCAAGGCGTCGATCGGCGTGTCGAGGGCGGCCAACACGGCGCAGACGGGCTGCGGCGTGACGGCGTCGGCGACGGCTTCGATCACACCGTCGGCCAGTGCGTGCACCGCGGCACCGGCCGCGGCGGCGTCGCGCACAAGCGCCGGATCAGCGCCGGGCGCGTAGAACAGCGATTCGGGCACGCGCCCACTGGCAAGGGCCTCGCGCACCAACGTGGCGCCCTCGGCCACGAAGACCCCGTCGGCCTGGCGAGCGCTGCGCTTGTGCAGTAAGCGGCGCAGACGCTGCACCTTGGCGTTGCGAACGCCGAGACCTTGGGTCAGCTGGCGGCCTCGGTGCTCGCCGCGTTGCGCGCCACCTCGACGAGGGCGGCGAACGCCGCCGGCTCGGTGACGGCGAGGTCGGCGAGGACCTTGCGGTCGACTTCGACTCCGGCGTTCTTCAGACCGTTGATGAAGCGGCTGTAGCTCAGACCGTGCTGGCGCGTACCGGCGTTGATGCGCTGGATCCACAGCTTGCGGAAGTCACCCTTGCGGGCGCGCCGGTCGCGGAAGGCGTAGTTGCCGGCGTGCATGACGGCTTCGTTGGCCGACTTGAAGCTGCGGCTCTTGTTGCCGAAATACCCCTGTGCCTGCTCGAGGATGACGCGGCGATGCTTCTTGCCGTGGACGGCGCGCTTGACCCTGGCCATTGCAGTTCTCCTGTTGGTTGGTCGGGGGCTAGAGCCCGAGCTGACGACGGATGCGCGGCGCGTCGGCCGCGGAGACCTCCGTGGCGCGGTTCAGGCGCCGCCGGCGATCCGGGGACTTCTTCTCGAGGATGTGGTTCATGCCCTGCGAGCGGCGGCGCAGCTTGCCCGACCCGGTGACCTTGAACCGGGCGGCAGCGCCCTTGTGCGTCTTCATCTTCGGCATGTCAATTACTCCTCGTTGCTGGCAGCGGGGACTTCAGGTGCTTCTTCATCGGAGTGTGAGGGGGCCTTGGCGGCCGCCTGCGCCTTCTTGTCCGGGGCGAGGACCATGATCATGTTGCGGCCGTCGAGTTTGGGACTCGACTCGACCTTCCCAACCGCGGCCACAGCATTGGCCACGTTGTCGAGAATCTTGCGACCGAGTTCCGGGTGGGTGATCTCCCGGGCGCGGAACATGATCGAGATCTTGACTTTGTGCCCTTCGGACAGGAATCCCGCCACCTTGCGAGTCTTGGTGTCGAAGTCGCCCGCCGCGATTTTCGGGCGGTACTTCATCTCCTTCAGGCCGACGTTGGTCGACTTGCGACGAGATTCCCGCGCCTTTTGCGCGGCTTCGAACTTGAACTTGCCGTAGTCCATGATCCGGCACACCGGCGGGCTCGCGTTGGCGGCGACTTCGACGAGGTCGAGGTCCATGTCTCGGGCAATCTGGAGCGCTTCGGGAAGCGGCTTGATGCCGAGCTGGCCCCCTTCAGGGTCGACGAGGCGGACTTCGCGAGCTCGGATGCGATCGTTGATCCTGGGCTCGTTGTTGGCGGGCGGTGGGGCGATGGCCTCACTCTCCTTGTGTGGTCGGGTGTGTTGCGCCCGTGGACGCGAAGAACGCGGGCGTTGGAAAGCAACGCCCGCGTCAGCGGTTGTTCGACCTGGCTGCCTCGAATTGCTGCGGCGGACAGGTGGGGCGCTGCGTTCTCTCGAACCCGTGACCCGCTTTCCTCTTCAGTTGGACCGCCTAGGGTAGCCGAATTGTGAGCACTTTGTGGACTCCGGACGGCGAGAAGCCCGTCGAACGTGCGCCCGAGGAGCTGACCGAGGAGGAACTGGCCGAGCGGCTCGAGGCGTTGCGGGAGCAACTCGCGCAGACACCCGTCGCCGACATCGTAACGCAGTCGGCCTACCAGTTCTTCGAAGTGGGGGCGCTGCACCTTTCGGTCATCCCGCCCCAACTCGACGAGGCCAAGCTCGCCATCGACGCGTTAGGCCTGCTCGTCGAGGGCCTCGGCGACCGCCTCGGCCCGAATGCCGCCACCCTCCGCGACGGGCTCACCAACATCCGCCTGGCCTTCGTCGAGGTGAGCAAGGCCGTGGCCACCGCGCAAGCCGAAGCCGCCGGCGACACCGCTAGCGAATAGCGGTCGCTTCGAGGCGGCCGCGGTGGCCCGCCACGATGGTGAAGGTGACGTGTTTGCCGACGTCGATGTCGCGGGTGCCGTCGGCGATGGCGGTGCAGTGGAACGGGTAGAGGTCCCCGTCGGGCGTGACGATCTCGCCGAGACCGCGGTCCTTTTCGAACGACGCCACTGTGCCCTCGGCGTCGCCGAAGCTGGCCGTCCTCAATGGACGATCTTGGACAGCGGCAGCTCGATGATGTCGGTGGCGCCTGCGTCCTTGAGCGACGGGATGAGCGTGTTGATCACGTTCTTGGGCACGACGGTCTCGACGGCGTAGGCGTCGTCGCCGAACAGTTTGCTCACCGTCGGGGACTTCATCGAGGGCAGCTTGGCGATGACGGCGTCGAGCTGGGCGGCGGCGACGTTGAGCTTCACCAGCACCTTGCCCCGAGCTTCCAGCGTCCCCTGCAGCAGCGTGAGGATCTGGTCCATGGCGTGCGCCTTCTCGGGATCGGCGTACGCCTCCTTGTTCGCCATCAACTCGGTGTGGCTCACCAGCAGCTCGTCGACGATGCGCAGGCCGGCGGCCCGCAGCGCCGAGCCGGTCTCGGTCAGTTCGACGACGGCGTCGACGATGTCGGGCACCTTGGCCTCGGTGGCGCCGTGGCTGTGCTGCACCGCCGCGTGCACGCCCTTGGCCGACAGGAAACGCTGCGTCAGGCCGACGTACTCGGTGGCGACCCGAACGCCCGACGGCAGATCCTTGGCCGACTGCCACGGCGAGTCGTTGGCGACGCACAGCACGATGCGCACCGGCCGGTTGCTGACCTTCGAGTAGTTCAACTCGCCGAGGCTGACGACGTCCGACGCCGTCTCTTCGATCCAGTCGCGCCCGGCGATGCCGAGGTCGAAGAGGCCGTCGGCGACGTAGCGCGGGATCTCCTGGGGCCGCAGGATGCGCACCTCGGAGATGCGCGGGTCGTCGATCGACGCCTTGTAGTTCACCGCTGAATCGCGGCTGATGGCGAGGTCGGCGTCGGCGAACAGCTCGAAGGTCATCTTCTCGAGCGAGCCCTTGGGTACGACGAGGCGCAGCATTTCAGTCCTTGATGGTGGCGAGGGTGTGCAGCATTTCAACCGCCGTGTCTACCGCTTCGCCACCCTTATTCATGCGGTCGACCGCGGCCCGCTCGACGGCCTGCTCGTGGTTCTCCGTCGTGAGCACACCGAACACCACCGGCTTGCCCGAGTCGAGCTGCACTCGTTGGAGGCCCGACGCGCATTCCCCCGCCACGAAGTCGTAGTGGCCGGTGTCGCCGCGGATGACACAACCCAGCGCCACGACGGCGTCGCAGCCCGCCGCTAGGAGATGCTGCGCGGCGAGCGGCAGCTCGAAGGCGCCGGGCACCCAGATGACCGTCGCGGCGTCGTCGCCAACTCCGGCGGCACGCAGCGCGCCCTGCGCTCCGGCGAGCAGTTGCGTTGTGATGTCCTCGTTGAAGCGGGCGACGGCGACGCCGATGCGCGTGCCTTCGGGCGCGACCAGGCCTTCGAGGGTTCCCTTGCCCTGCGCCACTACAGGTCAGCGCCGGGGTCGACGTCGTCCATGTGCTCGTCGAGGCCCTCGATCATGTGGCCCATGCGCTCGACCTTGGTGCGCAGGTAGGTGATGTTGTGCCGGTTGGGCGCGATCTCGAGCGGCACGCGCTCGACGATCTCGAGGCCGTAGCCCTCGAGGCCGCCGCGCTTGGACGGGTTGTTGGTCATCAACCGCATCGTGGTGATGCCGAGGTCGACGAGGATCTGCGCACCGATGCCGTACTCGCGACTGTCGATCGGCAGGCCAAGGTCGAGGTTGGCGTCGACGGTGTCGCGGCCCTGGTCTTGCAGGGCGTAGGCCTGGAGCTTGTGCATCAGGCCGACGCCGCGACCTTCGTGGCCGCGCAGGTACACGACCACGCCCAGGCCCTCTTCGCCGATGCGGCGCAGCGCGGCTTCGAGTTGCGGGCCGCAGTCGCAGCGCTGCGAGCCGAACACGTCGCCGGTGAGGCACTCGGAGTGCACGCGGACCAAGACGTTGTCGGCGCCCTGCGGTGCGCCGGCGACGAAGGCGAGGTGCTCCTCGCCGTCGACCAGGCTCTTGTAGGCGTAACACGTGAACTCGCCGAACTGCGTCGGGATGCGCGCCTCGGCGATCCGAGTGACGAGCTTCTCGCTCTGGCGCCGGTGGCGCACGAGGTCGGCGATCGAGATGAGCAGCAGGCCGTGCTCGTCGCAGAATTTCTCGAGTTCGGGCAGGCGCGCCATGTCGCTCTTGTCCTCGCTCACGATCTCGCACAGGATCCCGGCGGGGTAGACGCCCGCCATGCGGCACAGGTCGATGGTGGCCTCGGTGTGGCCGGCCCGCACGAGGGTGCCGCCCTCGCGGTAGCGCAGCGGAAAGATGTGGCCGGGACGGGCGAGGTCTTCGGGGCGCGTGTCCTCGTTGATGAGCGCCCGCACGGTGGCGGCGCGATCGGACGAGCTGATTCCCGTCGTCGTGCCGTGGCGGTAGTCGACCGACACCGTGAAGGCCGTGCGGTTCTGCTCGGTGTTGACCGAAACCATGAGCGGCAGGTTCAGCTCGTCGCAGCGCTCGCCCAGCAGCGGCATGCAGATGACGCCCGACGTGTGGCTGAGGAAGAACGCAATCGACTCCGGCGTGGCGAATTCGGCCGCCATGATGAGGTCACCCTCGTTCTCACGGTCCTCGTCGTCGACCACGACGACGATCTCGCCGCGGGCGATGGCCGCTACGGCCTTTTCAATACTTGCGAACGGCATCGGTCCGTACCCCTCGGAATGTTAGGTACGCCTAAGACTACTTCTGGAGCAGCCGCTCCACATACTTGGCCAGCACGTCGACCTCCAGGTTGACCCGGTCGCCCACCTGCCGGGCACCCATGGTGGTGACTTGGAGCGTGTGCGGGATGAGGGCGACGGTGAAGCCGGCGTCGTCGACGGAGACGATCGTGAGGCTGATGCCGTCGATGGTGATCGACCCCTTCCCGACCATGTACTTGAGCAGCGACGGCTCGCACGCCACGGACAGATCCGGCGGCGCACGGCGGATCGTGCCGACGCCGTCGACGTGGCCCTGCACGATGTGGCCGCCGAGGCGGTCCTCGACCCGCACCGGGCGCTCGAAGTTGACCGGGTCGCCGACCGCCAGCGTGTCGAAGGTGCTGCGGGCGAGCGATTCGTCTACCACGTCGACGGCGAACCAGTCGTCGCCGTACGCGGTGACGGTCAGGCACACGCCGTTGCAGGCGATCGAGTCGCCCAGCTTGACGCCGTCGACGACGACCTTGGCGTTGAACTCGAACTTGCCGCCGTCACGGGCGCGCACCGAACCGAGTTCTTCGACGATGCCGGTGAACACCTAGGCCTGCTTTCGCACGAGCGTCACGCGTACATCGTTGCCGATCGGCGTCACGTCGACGACATCGAGCCCCCACGTGGGCAGGTCGTCGCCCGGTGCGGCGTTGGCGACGTAGAAGACGTATTCGTCGACGAGGCCGGCGTCGTGGAAAGCGCGTGCGGTGTGCTCGCCACCCTCCACGAGGAGCGACGTGATGCCGCGCGCCGCCAGCTCGCGCAGAACGTCGTGCGGATCGCCGGTCACCTCGACGCAGGGCTGCACGGCGGCGTCGGCCGGGGCGTGACCGAGCACGACGCGCACCGGATCGGGACCGGGCGCATCGCGGGTCGTCAGGCGCGGGTTGTCGACCCGCACCGTGTTGGCGCCCACGAGAATTGCGTCGTTCTCGGCGCGCAGGCGATGCCCGTCGGCACGCGCCTCGGGACCAGTGATCCACTGGCCCGTGTCCGGGACGGTGCGGCCGGCGGGGGTCATCGCCAGCTTCAGCGTGACGAACGGGCGACCGAGACGGCGATGCGTGAGATAGGCCCGCAGATCCTGGCCCACCTCGTCGGCGCCCACGCCGACCACGACGTCGATGCCAACGGCGCGCATCCGGGCGATCCCCTGGCCGGCGACCTGCGGATCGGGGTCTTCGAGGGCCACGACGACGCGGGTCACGTCCGCCCGGATCAGGGCGTCGGCGCAGGGACCCGTGCGACCGATGTGCGCACAGGGTTCGAGCGTCACCCAGACGGTGGCGCCCGCGGCGGCCTCGCCGGCGGCGTCGAGCGCCACGATCTCGGCGTGCCGGGCACCGGGCGGCTCCGTCGCGCCTTCGAAGATGCGCCCGTCGGGCGCGGCGATCACGCAGCCGACGCCGGGGTTCGGCGACGCGGTGCGCCGCACCGCGCGGCCGAGTTGGGCGGCGCGGGCCATGCGCGCCGCGTCGTCGTTACCCGCTGACGGAACTGTTCGAGCCGCCTTGGTTCACGTTGTTGCTCGATCCGAGTTGCGGGATGCGCCCGAGGCGCACCCCGTTCATCGTCACGCCGTTGTAGGCCATGAACTCCCACAGCACCGATCCCGACGAGGTGAAGGCGCGGATGTGCGGACCACCCCACGATGCGGGCGCGGTGATGATGTGGCCTAGGTCGCCACCCTGCGCCGTGCTCAGCAGCACGTTGACGCCGCCGTGGTACGCGGTGCTGTAGGCCATGAATTCGCTCTTGACCGCACCGTTGGTGGAGAACAGCCTGACGTGGGGCCCGCCGCCGGGCCCGGCACCGGTGACCACGGCGCGGGCGCCGTCGATGTCGCCGGCGCTGACCCGTACGCCGCCGGTGAAGCCGGGGGCGTACGCCATCCACTGTGCACTCGCCACCGGCGCGCCGCTCCCGAGGTCCCAGATGATGACGTGGGGACCACCACCGGCACCGGGCGCGGTGACGACATCGGCGCGGCCCGAGCCCACCACGTCGGCGACCGAAACGCTCACGCCGCCGTGGAAGTTCGGGTCGTAGGCGTACCAGCCGTACTTGGCTGTAGCCGTGTGTGCCGCGGTGTTCCAGTCCCACACGATCACGTGGGGGCCACCGCCCGCATCCGCGGCGGTGACGATCTCGTCGACGGTGTCGCCGTCGACGTCGCCCACACCGACGTTCACGCCGCCGGCGAAACCACCGTAAGGCGAGAACGACCCCATGAAAACGCCGGTCTGCGAGTACACGGCGACCTGTGAGGCCACGCCGGCGCCAGTACCGAGTACGACGTCAGGCTGTAGGTCGCCGTCGACGTCGCCTGCCGCCACGCGGGCCCCGGTCGATGCACCGCCGAAGCCGTAGAAGCCGTTGGTGCGGTTGCCGCCGGCGTCGTACAGCTCGACGTCGGCCGGGGAACGGTCGCCCGTCCCCGTGATGAACTCGGGCCGGCCGGCGGCCGCGCCCGCCGAAGTGGGGAAACCGCCGAAAGCGGCGGCACCGAGGCCGAGGGCGGCAAGGAGGACCGGCAGGCGTCTGCGCATGCGCGAGACCCTACCCATGCGCTGTGGCTGCGAGCCGCAGTTCCGCCACAGCCGCCGCCGGATCGGCGTGGCGGAACACCGCCGTGCCGGCGACGAAATTCGTGGCGCCGGCGGCGAACGCGTCGCCGATAGTCGACGTGTCGATCCCTCCGTCGATCTGGATCACGGTCGCCAAGCCCCGGTCGTCGATGTCGGCGCGGGCGGCGCGCACCGTGTCGAGAGCGCCGCGGATGAACGATTGACCGCCGAAGCCCGGGAAGACGCTCATGCACAGGAGCAGGTCGATGTCGGCCAGGAACGGCTTGACCATGTCGTAGGTACCGTCGGGGTTTACGGCGAGGCCGACGCCGAGGCCGACGTCGCGCATGGCGGCGATGAGTGCGGCGGTGTCGCCGATCTCGACGTGGACCGTGCAGCTCGTGGCCCCCGCCTTGGCGAAGGCTTCGAAGTAGTCGCCGGGGTTGGTCATCATCAGGTGACAGTCGAGGGGCAGGCGCGTCACCTTCCGCAGCGACGCCACGACGGGCGGCCCGATCGTGAGGTTGGGCACGAAGTGGCCGTCCATAACGTCGACGTGCAGCGAGTCCGCCGCGTTTTCCACTTTCGCGACGGCGTCGCCCAGGTGGGCGAAGTCGGCGGCCAGGATCGACGGCGCAATGTGCACACTCATGCCGGCCCCAAGTTATGTGCGCCGCAGGCGGGCGATGAACATGCCGTCGGTGCCGGCGACTTGGGGCAGCAACAGCGCGCCGTGACCGTGGGCGCGCCACGGGCCACCAGGTGCGGGCATCGGAGTGAAGCCGTGCAGTTCGCGCGCCGCCCAGCCGGCGACGTCGGATGTCTCCTCGGACGTGATGGTGCACACCGAGTAGATCAACAGACCGCCAGGCGCGACCAGATCCGCCGCGGAGCGCAGCAGGACACGACTCTGCTCGGCCAGGGCGGTCACGACGCTCGGCTGCACCCGCCAGCGCGCATCGGGACGGCGGTGCAGGACACCGAGCCCCGAACACGGCGCGTCGACCAGCACGCGGTCGAAGGCGGCGGCCCGCAGCGGCGGAGCGGCGCCGTCGGCCACGACCGGCGCGACCTGGCCCGACGTCCCGGTTCGCGTGGCGTTCGCCTGTACCAGCCCGGCGCGATGCGGTCGCACGTCGCAGGCGACGACGATGCCGTCGCCGATGACGTGGGCGACGGCGGTCGCCTTGCCGCCGGGCGCGGCGCACACGTCGGCGATCACGTGGCCGAGCGACGCGTCGACGAGCCCCGCCACCCATCCCGACGCCGGATCCTGGATGTAGCCGTCCTCGCGTTCGTGGGGCCTCGGCGCCACGTTCATGGCTTCGAGGGCGCCGAGGGCGTCAGCGTCACCGAGATCGGAACGCAGGCGCTCGACGATCCAGTCCGGATACGACAGGCGCACGCCGAGGTCGTCGGCAATCACAGGTTGGTTCTCGGCGACGCGCCGGAGCACGGCGTTCACGAATCCCTGCGCCCGCTTGGGAACCACGGCCACCGTCGCGCTCACCGCGGCGTGCGGCGGGACGTCGGTGTAGTGCAGCTGGTAGGTGCCGAGGCGCAGCGCGGCGCGCGCCGCCGGGTCGGGGGCGCGCTGCAGATGCGGGTCGATGGAGGCGTCGAGGGCGCGGCGCATGCGCGTCGTGCCGTAGACGAGTTCGGTGACGAAACGGCGGTCGCGCGGCGACAGCTGCGAGCGCTCGAGCATCGCCGGCACGACGATGTTGGCGTAGGCGTCGCCTTCGTCGATACGCACGAGCGCCTCGGCGGCGAGACGGCGGGCGTCGGTGCCGCTCAAGAGCCCAGTTGCAGGCCGCTGCCGGCGCCGCGCACCCAGTCGGCGTAGCTCATGCGCCCCTTGCCCTCGGGTTGCACTTCGACGGGTTCGAAGGCGCCGGACTCGTCGACGCGGGCGCGCCACACGATGAGCCGCTTGCCCGCCGCCGTCGTCCACGCGCGACCGAGGCGCGTTACGCGCACCAACTCGTCGGCGGGACGCGCCAGGTCGAGGTGCAAATCATCGGGTGAGATCTTGTCGGCGTACGTCGCCTCCCCCTCTTGCGGCGTGGCCCCGGTAAGTCCCGTGTCCAGCGTTTGCACCAGCAGGCGGGCGCCGTGATCGGCGAGACGGGCCGTGAGCTCGTCCGCAGTGATGTCGTCGTCGACGGCGAGGCGCTCGCTGGCGAACACGTCACCGGTGTCGAGGCCGACGTCGACGCGCATGATGCACACACCCGTCTCGCGATCGCCGGCGAGGATGGCTCGCTCGACAGGCGCGGCGCCGCGCCATCGGGGCAGGAGCGAGAAGTGCACGTTGATCATCGGCAACGCCTCGAGCACGTGCGGCTTGATGATCTTGCCGAAGGCGACGACGACGCCCAACTCGGCGCCGACGCCGAGGGCGTCGTCGACGACGTGGGTCGTCGGGATAGCGTGTTCGATCGCGGCCGCCTTGACCGGCGTCGGGATGAGGTCGCCGCCGCGCCCCCGCCGGCGGTCGGGCTGGGTGACGACGAGGGCGACGTCGTGACCCGCGGCAATCAGCGCTTCGAGTGACGGGACCGCCGCGGGCGGCGATCCGAGAAAGACGATCCGCATGCTGCTCGCTACGCGGTGGCGCGCTGCCGCAACTCCCGGAGGGCCGCCTTGCGAGTTTCCTTGTCGAGGTGCTCGATGAGGAGGGTGCCGTTGAGATGGTCGAGTTCGTGCTGGAAGGCGCGGGCGAGAATCTCGTCGGCCTCGATCGACACCTCGTTGCCGTCGACGTCGTAACCCGTCAGGTGGACGACCTTGGGCCGCGTGATCGGGAAGTAGAGCCCGGGCAGCGAGAGGCAGCCCTCGTCGAAGGTCCACTCACCGTCGAATTCCGACAGCGTCGGGTTGATGATGACCCGCGGGCCCTGGTCGTCGTAGAGGTCGTACACGAAGATGCGCTTCTGCACGCCGACCTGCGGCGCGGCGAGGCCGAGGCCGTGCACCTCGTACATCGACTCGATCATGGCGTCGGTCAGCGCCTTGACCGCACCGTCGATGTTGTCGACGGGCGCGGCGACCTGCTTCAGAACAGGGTCGCCGTACAGGCGGATGGCATACGCGGACACGTCTCGAGGATACAAGGGACGTTGGTCATACCCGCACCGGATCGACCGACACGCGCGCGTCGTGCACGTCGCGCAGCCCGTCGCACAACGTCGCGTGGTCGGCGGCGCGCACGAGATACGCGCCGGCGGGATCGGGCCCGATGACGGTGAGGCCGAGGCGGCCGCGCAGCCGTTCGGCGTCGGCGGCGGCATCGTCGCCCGACAGGCGCGCCAGCGCGGCGTAGGGCGGCAGGTCGAGGGCGCGGCGCAACACGTCGTCCTCGGTGATCACGCGCTGGGGGTCCGACGCCGACAACGCCTGGAGCACGGGGTGGTCGGGCTGACGGGTCTGCACGACGATGCGCCCGTCTTCGAAGCGGCCGCGCACGATGCGCGCCGCCCGCGCGACGAGGGCCAGCGCCGCCTCGTTGGCGCGGAAGTGAGGCGCCGCCAGTTCGGCGTCGAGGTCGACGAACACCACCGCCTCCGCCCGCCCGACGCGGTGCAGGAGCGCCTCGGTGCCCACGAGTACCCGCGTGACGGGCACGTCGTCGGACGCGCCCGTCACCTCCCCCACTGCCTCGCCCGCCAGCGCGGTGAGTTCCTCGGCGGCGCGGGCGGTGCCGATGCGCAGCGCCTTGAGCTTGCTGGCGCCGCAGTCCGTGCAAACCACGGGCCGCTGCGTGGTGCAGCGATCGCACACGAGAAGGCCGTCGCTGTCCTGACGCACCGCCGATGCACACCGCTCGCAAGTGGCGACGGTGCCACACGACGCGCAGCGCAACAGCCGCGCCCGGCCGGTGCGGTTGAGGATGCACAGCACGCGCCCGCCGCCGCGCACTAGGTCGACCACGCGGGTCGACCACAGGCCGGTGCGCGGGTCGTCGCCGCGGCGGTCGATCACCTCGAGGCGGGCCCACCCCCGCCGCTCGGTGGCGTGGTCGGTCGTGACCAGTTCACCCCATGCCAGCAGTTCGGGCGTCGGCGTCGGGGTGATCAGGACGCACGGCGCGTTGGCGCGCCGGGCGCGTTCGGCGGCGACAACCCAGGCGTTCCACGTCGGCGCCCGTTCCTCGGTGTACACCTCGTCGTGGGCGTCGAGCACGACGACGCTGGCGAGCCCCGGGCACGGCGCCCACGCCCCGGCCCGCGCGCCGACCACCACGTCACGACGCCCGGCGTCGCGCAACCGCCGCTGCCAGCGCTCGACCCGCGCCAGCGACGGCACCAGCAACAGCGTCGGCCCCACCGCCGCCTCCATGACATAGGGCCACGGGTCGATCGCAGGCCCCAACCGCAACACCCGGCAAATCTGTGTTCTGTCGCTCACGTTTTGGGTGCCAGAGAACACGAGTTTGGATTGGTCGGTGGCGGTGGAGAGGAAGGTGCGGCGTTTGCCGGCCCAGCGCCAAGCGGCCCAGGTGGACAGGTCGACCAGTTCGGGGTCGACGAAGCCGGGGCTCACCTTGGCGATGGGCTTCAGGGCGACGTCGCGCTCGGCGCCCGCACCCTCGGCGACGACCCAACCGCGCAGACGCCGGCCATGCAGGTCGACGCGCACGACGGAACCGACGCGTACGGACGCGTCGAGTTTGTCGGGGACCTCGTAGTCGAAGACGCGGTCGAGCGCGCTGACGTCAGGAACTACCTGAACGACGCGGCTCAGAGGGTTACAGCCCCAGCGCGGACTTCAGGTCTCCCACGCGCGGCGTCTGCTCCCACGTGAAGCCGTCGCCCTTGCGACCGAAGTGACCATAAGCCGCCGTCGCCTTGTAGACGGGCCGGCGCAGGTCGAGGTCGCGCAGGATCGCGGCCGGACGCAGGTCGAACAGGTCGCGCACGACGCGGTCGATCTTCTCGGGATCAACCGTGGCGGTGCCGAACGTCTCGACGAGCAACGACACCGGCTCCGCCTTGCCGATGGCGTAGGCCACCTGCACTTCGCAGCGCCGCGCCGCACCGGCGGCCACGACGTGCTTGGCGACCCAGCGCGCCGCGTACGCGGCCGAACGGTCGACCTTCGACGGGTCCTTGCCCGAGAAGGCGCCACCGCCGTGGCGCGCCGCGCCGCCGTAGGTGTCGACGATGATCTTGCGGCCGGTGAGACCGGTATCGGCGTGCGGGCCGCCGAGCACGAACTTGCCCGTGGGGTTGCACAGGATCGTCGGCTTGGCGCCCTTGAAGTTGGCCGGGATCAGCGGCTCGATGACGTGGTGCTCGAGGTCGGACTGGATCTGCTCGCGCTCGATGTTCTCGGCGTGCTGCGTGGAGATCAGCACCGTCAAGATCTCAACCGGCACGTTGTCCTCGTAGCGCACCGTGACCTGCGTCTTGCCGTCAGGACGGAGGTACGCCAGCGTGTTGTCCTTGCGGACCGCCGAGAGGCGCTCGGCGAGGCGGTGGGCCCACCAGATCGGCAACGGCATGAGGTCTTCGGTCTCGTCGCACGCGTAGCCGAACATCATCCCCTGGTCGCCGGCGCCCTGGGCGTTGAGGATGTCCTCACCGCTCTTGCCGGTCTGCACCTCGAAGGACTTGTCGACGCCCTGGGCGATATCGGGCGACTGCTTGTCGAGGGTGACGAGCACGCCGCAGGTGTGGCCGTCGAAGCCCTTGAGGGCGTCGTCGTAGCCGATCTCGTTGACGGTGTCGCGCACGAGGTTCGGAATGTCGACCGACGCCGTCGTGGTGATCTCACCGGCGACGACGACGAGGCCGGTGGTGAGCAGCGTCTCGCAGGCGACCCGCGACATCGGGTCCTGCGCCAGCATGGCGTCGAGCACCGCGTCGGAGACCTGGTCCGCCATCTTGTCGGGGTGACCCTCGGTGACGGACTCGGAGGTGAATACGTAGCTGCTCACTGATTGCTCCTTGGGAGGCGATAGGCGACGGCGTCGAGCAACGCCCGCGCCACTTCGTGTTTGGACGAGAGAGGTACTTCGAGAACGGGACCGTCGGCGCTCACGATCGTGACGGCGTTCGTGTCGTGATCGAATCCGACGCCGGGTGCGGACACGTCGTTGGCGACGATCAGGTCGAGGTGCTTGCGCGTCAGCTTGGCCGTGGCGTTGGCAACGACGTCTTCGGTCTCGGCGGCAAAGCCCACGAGGATCTGCCCCGGACGCTTCGCCGCTCCGAGACCGCGCAAGATGTCTTCGGTCGGTTCGAGGACGATCTCCGGCACGCCGGCGTCCTTCTTGATCTTGCCGCCGGCCGGTTCGACCGGCCGGAAGTCGGCGACGGCCGCCGCCATCACGATCACGTCGGCGGCGTCGCGCTGCGCCGTGACCGCCGCGAGCATGTCGGCGGCGCTGTTGACCGGGACGCGTTCGATACCGCGCGAGACGGGACGCTCGGTCGTCGTCACCAACGTGACCGACGCGCCGCGCGCGGCGGCCTCCTCGGCGATGGCGTGACCTTGCTTGCCTGACGATCGATTCGTGATGACGCGCACAGCGTCGATGGCCTCCCGTGTGCCTCCCGCAGTCACGAGAACGCGCACACCCTTCAGATCTTGCGGCGCCAACACGCGCGCGGCGGCTCTCACGATCTCGGCGGGCTCGGGCAGGCGGCCCGCGCCGACGTCGCCGCCGGCGAGGCGCCCGCTGTCAGGTTCGAGCACGTGCACGCCGCGCCGGCGCAGGATCGCCAAGTTGTCCTGGACCGCCGGGTGCTCCCACATCTCGGTGTGCATCGCCGGACACACGAGCACGGGCGCCCGCGTCGCCAGCAACGTGGCGATCAGCAACCCCTCGGCGTTCCCGGTGGCGTAGGCGGAGATCGCCCGCGCGGTCGCTGGGGCCACGACGATCAGATCGGCGTTCTGCCCGAGGCGGGTGTGGGGCGACGGGTCGCCGGCGTTGTCGTACAACGAGGTGATGGCGCGCTCGGACGCGACCGCGGAGAACGTGGCGGTGCCGACGAACTTCGTGGCGTTCGCTGTGAGGATCGGCGACACGTGCGCGCCGAGATCCATCAGGCGGCGGCACACCTCGACGGCCTTGTACGCCGCGATCCCGCCGCTCACCCCCAGAACGACGCGGCGCCCGGCAAGAGACATGACGTTTCGCCCAGCCGGGCCCGAAGACCTACGCCTCGGGCTCTTGGGTCTCCGCAGCGTCGTCCGCCGCGGCAGCCTCAGCGTCGACCTCAGAAGGCTCGACGTACTGGATCTTGCCCGCCGCGATCTCTTCGAGGGCGATCGACAGCGACTTGCGAGACGTCGACGCCACCTGCGGCGGCACGATCGTGCCGATGCCCTCCGAACCGAGGCCGTTGTAGTACGAGTTAATCTGACGCCCGCGCCGCGCCGCAAGGGCGACCAACGTGAACTTGGAGTCGACCTTGTCGAGCAAATCCTCGACCGGCGGATACATCATCGTGGGCGGGCGTTCAGCCATCGTGCGTCTGGTTCTCCGTTGAAAGGCGGTTTTCAAGTATACGCCGCACCTCGGCCACCGCCTGCGTCAAGTCGTCGTTCACGACCGTCGCATGGGCGATTTGTCGGCCTTCGGCAAGTTCTTCCAGCGCGGCGGTGAGGCGCCGCTGCAGCGCCTCCTCCTCGTCGCCGCGGCCCCGCAGTCGGGCTTCGAGCACTTGGAGGGACGGCGGCTCGAGCAAGAGGAGAAACGTCTCCTGACCGAAGCGCTCGAGGATTTGACGCGCCCCCTGCAGTTCGATGTTGAGCACCAAGTGACGTCGATCGTCGGGATCCGGCACGGGCGTGCCGTAGAGGTTGCCGTGGTATTCGGCCCACTCGAGAAAGCCGCCCTCCGCGACGCGGCGCTCGAAGGCCCGCCGGTCCACGAACGTGTAGGCGTCGGGCCCATCACCGGCGCGTGGGGCGCGCGTCGTCCACGAACGCGACAACACGAACCGATCGTCCTCGGCGCACAGCAGTTGGGCGACGGTGTCCTTACCGACACCGCCGGGTCCGGAGACGACGACGATCAGGGCTTGGAACCGTCGAGCAGTTCGAGCAGCTTTGCCTTTTGGTGCTCCCCGAGGCCCTGCACTCGGCGCGTGTCGCTCACGCCGGCTTCGTCGAGGACCCGACGGGCCTTGACCTTGCCCAGGCCGGGCAACGACTCGAGAACGGCGAGCACCTTGATCTTGGCCGCGACCTCGTCAGTCGAGGCCTGGGCGAGGAGTTCGCGGAACGTGAGGGAACCGAGACGCAGTTGCTGCTTCAGCTCGGCACGTGCCCGCCGTGCAATCGCGGCCTTCTCGAGCGCGGCGGCGCGTGCTTCGGGAGAGAGCTGTGGAGGGGACGGCATGCGCGGAACGCTACTGCGCGCGCTTGCTTCTCGTCACTGGGTCCCCCATTCCGGGACAGTTCCGTCCCATTCCTCCAAGGGCGCGCAATGCCACAGCCAGGTGCCGCCGAGCGACGGATGCCCAGGTAGAGCGGCACGCCCGTGCACCCAGACGAGGGCGTCCCACGGATCGGCCTCGCGGGGCCACCAGGGAAAAAGTCGGTCGAGCAGCGATCGGATAACGAAACTATCGGGCCGAAAGTCCGCACCGAGCGCGCTGGCGATGTCGTGGGTGTGCACCACGAACTCGTCGGCCATCATCGCGACGAACCCACTCGGATCCGCCATGCCGGCCGGATGCCACGCCCGCACCTCGGGCGGCGCGGCGCGCGCCACCTCCGCCACGATCAGCGCGTTGGTCCGGGCGGTCGGCAGCAACCAGTCGACCGGCAGGTCGGGGAACACGCTGAAGCCGAAGCGCGGCAACTCGGTGGCGCGCAAGGCCAGCACGGGCGCGTACGACAACGAGCCGAGATGTTCGAGCGTCTCGCGGCAACTCCACTGGAGGCCGGTGGCGGGCACCGACCAGTCGCGATCGGCGAGGGGCGCGAGGAAGTTGGTGCAGTGATCGGCGACCGCGATGAGGTCGTCAGGATCCAGCGACTTCGTCATAGACACGTTGCATGGCGGCGACCGGGTCGGGCGCCGCCGTCACCGTGCGGCCGAGGCCGAGGATCGTGGCGCCGACGCGGATGGCGTCGCCCGGGGTGGTTGGCCGGCCCTGGTCGTCGACGTCGGCGCCGGCGAGACGGATGCCTGGGACGTAGGTGATGAGGCCGGGCGCGACGCGCGCCGCAGTGGCGACCTCGGCGCCGGCGCAAATGAAGCCACCGCAGCCGCCGTCGCGGCCGATCGCCATGCGCCGCTCGACTTCGGCGGGATCCGCGGTCGCGTCGGAGGTCAGCACGGTGACGCCCAACGCCATCGGCGCCTCGACGCCGGACTTGGCCGCGCCCTCGGCGAGTCCGTCGACGGCCGCCCGCACCATCTTCTCGCCGCCGAGGGTGTGCACCGTGACGTAGCGCGCCCCGAGTCGGCCGACGGCGACGGCGCCTTTGTTGACCGTGGTCGGGATGTCGTGCAGCTTCACGTCGAGGAACACGTCGAAGCCCTGGTCGGTGAAGGTCGACACCGCCCGCGGCCCTTCGGCGTAGAACAGCTCGTAGCCGACCTTGACCGTGCGTACGAACTCGCCCACGGGCGCCAGCGCCGCCTGGGCGGTGACGAGGTCGGGGAAGTCGAGGACCAACGCAAGCCGGTCGCGGATGTTCACCTGAAAGCTCTCCCTATGAGGTCGTCGATGTGGGTGATCTTGTGGCGGGCGCACCAGGCGCGCAGCTCGTTCAGCACGCGCATCGGCGCCCGCGGATCGGCGAAGGTGGCGGTGCCGACCTCGACGGCGTTGGCGCCCGCCGCCAGCATCTCGGCGGCCGTCTCGCCCGACGTCACGCCGCCGACGCCGACGATGGCGGCCGACCCGAACGCGGCGCGCACTTCGTAGACGGCCCGCACGGCGATCGGGTGGATCGCCGCGCCCGACAGTCCTCCTCCGCCGTTGCCCAGCCGCGGCCGTCCCGTCGCCGGGTCGATCGCCAGACCCATCACGGTATTCACGAGCGTGACGGCATCCGCGCCCGCGTCGAGCACCGCGCCGGCGACGGGCACGATGTCGGTCACGTTCGGGCTGAGCTTGGCCCAGCGTGGCCGCCCGCACCCCGCCGTCGCCGCGATGGCCGCGGCGGCGCGTTCGGGGTCGTGGGCGAACATCTGCCGGCCGGCTTCGGTGTTGGGACAGCTGAGGTTCACTTCGACGGCCACGACCTCGGGCCCGCACGTCGCCAGCGCGTCGGCGGCGGCTTTGTAGTCGTCGACGCTGAAGCCCCAGATCGATGCGACGACGCGCGCGCCGCGCGCCTGAAGCGCCGGCAGCTCGTGATCGCGCCACGCGTCGACGCCGGGGTTCTGCAGCCCGACCGAATTCATCATCCCGGCCGCGACGGGATGCAGCCGCGGCGCGGGGTTGCCGGCCCACGGTTCGGCCGACAGTGACTTCACCACGATCGCCCCGAGATGCGACAGGTCGAAGTAGGCGCCCAGCTCGGCGCCGTGACCGGCGGTGCCGCTGGCCGTCATCACCGGATTGGGCAACACCACCCCCCCGACCTGCGTGGTGAGGTCGACCTCGGCGCGGCGCCGCCAGATCACGTGTCGGCCTCGGTCATACGTCGAGGCGCAGCTGGCTGTTCGTGTGGTGATCCTGCAGCGGCGCCACTTGGAGCGGACCGTCTTTCAGCGCCGCGATGCCGGCGGCCGCGGCGCGCGCCGCCGCCACCGTTGTCAGACAGGGCACGTTGCGCACGTTGGCGGTGATGCGGATGTGCGCGCCGTCGGCGCGCGCGCCGCGACCGCGCGGCGTATTGACCACCAGCGTGATGCGACCCGACTCGATGAGCTCGACGGCGTCGACGCCCCGCTGCTCGCCGACCTTCGCCACCTCCTCGGTGACGTGCACGCCGTGGTCGCGCAAGAACGCGGCAGTGCCGACGGTCGCGATGATGTCGAAGCCGAGTTCCGCGAACCTCGCGGCGGCGGCGGCGCCGTTCACCTTGTCGCGATCGGCGAGGGAGAAGAACACTGCCCCCTCGGTCGGCAGGCCGTTGCCCGCCGCCAGCTGGCTCTTGGCGAACGCCATGCCGAAGTTCATGTCGATGCCCATCACCTCGCCCGTGGCCCGCATCTCGGGACCGAGGATCGTGTCGACGTCGGGGAAACGGTTGAACGGCAGGACCGCTTCCTTGACCGACACGTGCCCCCCGTTGGCCGGCGGCTTGAGCAGACCCTCGGCGCGCAACTCGGCGAGCGTGGCGCCGACCATGATGCGCGCGGCGATCTTGGCCAGCGGCACCCCGGTGGCCTTGGCGACGAACGGCACGGTGCGGCTGGCGCGCGGGTTGGCCTCGATGACGAACACCTGACCGCTCTTCACCGCGTACTGGACGTTGATGAGGCCGCGGACGTCGAGCGCGTCGGCGATCTTGCGGGTGTAGTCCTCGATCACGTCGACCACCGACGCCGGCAGCGTCGGCGGCGGGATCACGCACGCCGAGTCGCCCGAGTGCACACCGGCTTCCTCGACGTGTTCCATCACACCGCCGATGAGCACGTCGCCCGTCGCGTCGCGCAACGCGTCGACGTCGACTTCGACGGCGTCTTCGAGGAAACGATCGACGAGCACCGGACGCTCGGCGGAGAGGCCGCCCTCCTTGCCGAGCGAGCCGAAGCCGGCGAGCTCGACCATGGCGGCGCGCAGGTCGTCGTCGTTATAGACGATTTGCATGGCGCGCCCGCCGAGCACGTAGCTCGGGCGCACCAGCGCCGGGTAGCCGATACGGTCGGTGATGGCGAGCGCATCCTCGGTCGACACCGCCGTGCCACCCGCTGGTTGCGGAATTTCGAGGCGGGCGCACAGCGCCGCCCAGCGCTCGCGGTCTTCGGCGAGGTCGATCGACTCGGGCGACGTGCCGAGGACCAGCTCGGCCGGCAGCAGCCCGGCGAGCTTGAGCGGCGTTTGGCCGCCGAGGCTCACGATCACGCCTTCGGGCCGCTCGGCGTCGAGCACGTTCAGCACGTCTTCTTCGGTGATCGGTTCGAAGTACAAGCGGTCCGACGTGTCGTAGTCGGTCGACACCGTCTCGGGATTGCAGTTGACCATGATCGTCTCGAACCCGGCGTCGCGCAGCGCGAACGATGCGTGCACGCAGCAGTAGTCGAACTCGATTCCCTGCCCGATGCGGTTCGGGCCCGACCCGAGGATGACGACCTTGCGGTTGCTGCTCGGACGCACCTCGCTCTCGTCCTCGTAGGTCGAGTAGTGGTACGGGGTATCGGCGTCGAACTCGGCACCACAGGTGTCGACAGTCTTGAAGGTGGCGACGACGCCAGCGAGTTCACGCCGCTTGCGCACTTCGGCAGCGGTGCAACCCCACAGGTACGCCATCTGGGCGTCGCCAAAGCCGAGTCGCTTGGCGCGGCGCCAATCGGCGCGGTGCATCCCGTCGAGACCCTTCTCGGCCAGCGCGGCGCGTTCCTCGACGATCGCCAGGATCTGGTCGAGGAACCACGGGTCGACCATGGTGGTCGCCGCCAGGCGCTCGACCGAGATGCCCCGGCGCAGCGCGGCTTCGAGGTGGAAGGCGCGGTCGGGGGTCGCGATGGCGGCGCGCCGCACCAACTCGTCGTCGTCCAACTCGTCGTAGATCGACTCGGCCGGGTCGCAGTTGAGACCGAGGCGGCCGTGCTCGAGCGAGCGCATCCCCTTCTGCAGCGACTCGGGGAACGTGCGCCCGATGGACATGGCTTCGCCGACGGACTGCATGCGCGTCCCGAGCACCGCCTTGGAACCGGGCAGCTTCTCGAAGGCCCAGCGCGGCACCTTGGTCACGACGTAGTCGATCGTCGGCTCGAAGCTCGCCGGCGTCTTCTTGGTGATGTCGTTGGGGATCTCGTCGAGCGTGTAGCCGACGGCCAGCCGCGCCGCGATCTTGGCGATCGGAAAGCCCGTCGCCTTGCTCGCCAGCGCGGAGCTTCGGGACACGCGCGGGTTCATCTCGATGACGACGCGGTCGCCGTTGCGCGGGTTGACGGCGAACTGGATGTTGGATCCACCCGTCTCGACGCCGATGCGCCGAATGCACTTGAACGCCGCGTCGCGCATCTCCTGGTACTCGACGTCGCTCAGCGTCTGCGCGGGCGCGACCGTTATCGAGTCGCCGGTGTGCACGCCCATGGGGTCGAGGTTCTCGATCGAGCACACGACCACGCAGTTGTCGGCGCGGTCGCGCATCACTTCGAGCTCGTACTCCTTCCAGCCTGCGATCGACCGCTCGATCAGGATCTCGCGGATGGGCGACGCGTCGAGGCCTTCGGTCGCGAGGCGGCGCAGCTCTTCTTCGTCGGCCGCGATGCCGGTGCCCTTGCCGCCGAGGATGAACGACGGGCGGATGATGATCGGGAACCCGATCTCTCGACCGACGGTCATCGCCTCGTCGATGTCGTAGGCGAAGCCCGACGCCGGAACGGCGAGATCGATTTCGGTCATCGCCGCCTTGAACAGTTCTCGGTTCTCGGCGGTGCGGATGGCGTCGACCGACGCGCCGATGAGGCCGTGGGGCACCGACTTGAGCGCCCCGGACTCGTTGAGCCCCATGGCCAGGTTGAGCGCCGTCTGGCCGCCCAGCGTCGGCAGGACGGCGTCCGGTTGTTCCTTCTCGATGATCGCCTGCAACACCCGCGGATCGAGGGGTTCCACGTACGTGCGGTGGGCAAAGTCGGGGTCGGTCATGATCGTCGCCGGGTTCGAGTTGGCGAGGATGACCTTGTAGCCCTCGGCCTTCAGCACACGGCAGGCCTGCGTGCCCGAGTAGTCGAACTCGCACGCTTGGCCGATCACGATCGGGCCCGACCCGATGACGAGAATCGATTCGATGTCGTCGCGGCGGGGCATTACTTCGCACCTTCCATGAGCTTCGTGAACTCGTCGAACAGATACGACGCGTCGTGGGGCCCCGGGCCGGCCTCGGGGTGGTACTGCACCGAGAAGGCGCGCTCGGCGGGAACGGCGAGGCCTTCGATCACACCGTCGTTGAGGTTGACGTGGGTGATCTCGGCGCTCGCGATCGAGCCTTCCGTCACGGCGTAGTTGTGGTTCTGGCTCGTGATCTCCACGGCGTTGTCGGCGAGCCGCTTGACCGGATGGTTGCCACCATGGTGCCCGAAGGCCAGCTTGTGCGTCTCGCCGCCGAGGGCGCGCGCCAGGAGTTGGTGACCGAGACAGATACCGAAGATCGGCACGTTGCCGATCAGCTTCTGGATGGTGGGCACGGCGTAGGTGACTGCCGCCGGATCGCCCGGACCGTTGCTGAGGAACACGCCGTCGGGCTGGCGGTCGAGCACGGCTTCCGCCGGCGTGTCGGCGGGCACCACCATCACGGTGGCGCCGTGCGTCAGGTGGCGCAGGATCGTGCGCTTGATGCCGAAGTCGTAGGCGACGATGTGCTTGGGCCCTTCGCCGAGAAGGTACGGCTGTGTCGTGGTGACGAGCGCCGCGAGGTCCTGGTTGTCGGTGCCGTGCGCCGTCTTGGCGGCGGCGAGCAGCGTCGCCTCGTCCGTGGTGCCAAAGGCGCCGGGGATCGCGCCGGCGTCGCGCAGGTGCCGCGTCAACCGTCGGGTGTCGATCCCGGCGATGCCGGAGAGACCGGCCTGCGTGAGGAACGCGTCGAGGCCGTGGTCGGCGCGCCAGCTCGAGGGCCGGCGGGCGAGGTCACGCACGATGACGCCGCGGCACGCCGGCGCGGGCGCCTCGTTGTCCGACATCGACACGCCGTAGTTGCCGATGTGGGTGTAGGTGAACGTGATGATCTGACCGGCGTAGGACGGATCGGTGATGATCTCCTGGTAGCCCGACATCGCAGTGTTGAACACCACCTCGCCGGTGGTCACGCCGTTCGCCGGCTGCGCACCGATGGCTTCGCCTTCGAACACCGTCCCGTCGTTGAGGACCAGCGCTGCTTCCTGGATGCTCATCGTTGCGACGCCCCGTCGAGAACGGTGGGGATTCCGCGGCAGATCGTGTGACGCACTTTGCCTTTCAGCTTCCTTCCTTCGTACGGAGTGTTCCGGCTCTTGCTGGCGAGGGCGCGACTTTCGACCACCCATTCGAACTCCGGGTCGATGACGCAGATGTTGGCGCTGCGACCCTGCGCGATGGGGCCCCCGTGCTCGGCGAGCAGTCGCGCGATCTTGGCCGGCCGCCAGCTCATGTACGCCAGCACCTGCTCGAGCGGCAAGTCGAGTTCGTCGAGCGCGAGCGCCAGTGCGGTTTCGAGACCGAGCATGCCGGGCGGCGCCTGATCGAAGGGCAACTCCTTCAACTCCGGCGCGTGCGGGGCGTGATCGGTCGCGATTGCGTCGACGGTCCCGTCGCGCAGCGCTTGCTTCACCGCTTCGACGTCGGCCTCGGTGCGCAGCGGCGGGTTGACCTTGAACGTGGCGTCGTAGTCACAGCAGCAGGCGTCGGTGAGCGTGAAGTGATGCGGTGCGACTTCGGCGGTGATCGGCAGGCCGGCGGCCTTGGCCTGCGCGATGGCGCGCAACGACTCGGCCGTCGACATGTGCAGGAAGTGCATCGGCGCGCCGGTGAGGCGCACAAGTTCGATGTCGCGCAGCACCATTGCCGTCTCTGCGCTGCTCGGCTGGCCGGGAATGCCGAGGCGGCTCGACCACGCACCCTCGTGCATCGACCCGCCGGCGGCGAGGGCATTGTCCTCGCAGTGCTGCGCCAGGGTCACGCCCAGGCCTTTGGCGTACTCGAGGGCGCGGCGCATGAGCGCGGCGTCCTGCACGCCCGACCCGTCGTCGGTGAACAGCGTGACGCCGGCGCGAGCCATCTCGGCCATCGGCGACAGGTGCTCGCCGTTGCGCCCGACGGTGATGGCACCGGCCGGATAGACCTCGCAGCTCTTGCCGACAGCGGTCGCCTTGATGTCGCGCACCAACTCGGCGTTGTCGATCGCCGGCTCGGTGTTGGGCATGGCGACCACCGCGGTGTAGCCGCCGAGGGCGGCGGCACGCGTGCCCGTCTCGATGTCTTCGGCCTCTTCGCGACCGGGCTCGCGCAGGTGCGTGTGCAGGTCGACAAACCCGGGGGCGACGATGCACCCCGACGCGTCGATCACCGTCTTGGCGTCGAGGTTCGCGCCGACGGCGACAATGGTGCCGCCGGCGACGACGACGTCCGCGCGGCGCGCGCCCGTCTCGTCGATCACGGTGCCGCCCTTGATCACCGTTTCCTTAGGCACTGAGGTCTCCGTCCACGTTGAGCAGCAGGTACAGGACGGCCATGCGCACGGAGACTCCATTTGCCACTTGTTCGGTGATGACTGCGTTCGGCGCGTCGGCGACGTCAGCCGCGATCTCCACACCGCGATTCATCGGACCGGGGTGCAAGATCAACGCCCCCGGCTTGAGCCGGGCGGCGCGCTTGGCGTCGAGCCCGTAGGACTGCGAGTACTCGCGCAGCGACGGCAGTAGCGCTTGGTCCATGCGCTCCTGCTGGATGCGCAGCAGGTACACGACGTCGGCCTCGTCGAGCGCGCCGTCGAGATTCGTCGTCACGTCGACGGGCCAGTCGTCGAGCGAGGGCGGCAACAGGGTGTGGGGCGCCACCAGCTTCACTTTGGCGCCCAGCGCGCTGAAGGCCGCGACGTTGGAGCGGGCGACGCGGCTGTGCTTGACGTCGCCCACGATGAGGATGCGCTTGCCGTGCAGGTCGCTGAGGTGCTGGCGCAGCGTGTAGCAGTCGAGCAGCGCCTGCGTCGGGTGCTCGTGCTGGCCGTCGCCGGCGTTGAGCACCGCCGAGTCCGTCCAGCGGGCGATCTGCGCCGGCACGCCCGCCGACTTGTGGCGCACGACGAAGGCGTCGGCGCCGATGGCGTCGAGCGTCTCGACGGTGTCACGCAACGACTCACCCTTCTTGAGCGACGAGCTGGCAGCGGCGAAGGTCATCACGTCGGCGCCGAGGCGGCGCGCCGCCGTCTCGAAAGAGAGGCGCGTGCGCGTCGAGTCTTCGAAGAAACACGACACGACCGTCTTGCCCCGCAGCGCCTGCACCTTCGGGATCGGGCGGCGGTTGATCTCGGCGAACGTGTCGGCCGTCTTGAGGACTTCCTCGATCCCGTCGGGCCCGAGGTCGCCGATCGTCAAGAGATGTTTCACTGGGGCGCCGCCTTCGGCGGCACCGGTGAAACAGGCGCTGTCTCTTTCGTTCGCTCGCTTCGCTCGCTCATACGCGTCTGCATCTCCCCCAGGTACACGCCGTCGTCGCGCACGTCGACCAACTCGTCGCGGCGGGTCGGCAGGTTCTTGCCTACGAAGTCGGGACGGATCGGCACCTCGCGGTGACCGCGGTCGACCATCACCGCCAACTGCACGCAGCTGGCCCGCCCGAAGTCGGCCAGCGCGTTGAGGGCGGCGCGCACGGTGCGGCCGGTGAACAGCACGTCGTCGACGAGCACCACGGTCTTACCCGTGACGTCGAAGGGAATGTCGGTCGGGGCTTCGAGCAGGAGCGGGCGCAGCCCGAAGTCGTCGCGATAGGGCACGACGTCGAGCGTCCCGGTTGGCACGTCGACGCCTTCGATGCGGGTCAGCTCCGCCGCGATCCGGCCCGCCAGTGGCGCCCCACCCGTCTGGAGGGCGACCAGCACGACGTCGCCCAGGCCGTGGTTGCGCTCCACGATCTCGTGGGCGATGCGGGTGACGGCGCGGCGCAGGTCGTCGGCCGACATCACCTGGGTGCGTGCAACAAAAACGGCGGCGCCAGGCGCCACCGTTCGCTCGCGTTCAGCCACTCAACTCTCCTTCGCCGTTCGAGCCTCACAGGACCCGATTTACGACTCTGCTGATCTTAGGAGAAAAGCGCGGCGCGACTGCAACGACCGTCGTACGTTGGGTGCATGGCGAAGGTACCGGCACCCAAGAACACCAAGAAGGTGGGCAAGTCCCTCAAGGAAAAGCGCGCCGCCAAGGCCGCCAAGAAGAGCTCCTGAGTCGAAGCGGGGTGTGACCTCGGTCACTCCCGATCGGCGGCGCGGTTCGGCATACTGCGGTCGCAGGCGCAGGCCGCAGTCATGGGGGTGGACGGACAGTGAAGAAGCGATCGACGCTGGTCGGTGTCATGGGCGCGGTGATCGCGCTGGTGCTGCCGCTGTTGTCCCACACAGCGGCTTCGGCGGACCTGCTCGTCATCTCCGACGTTTCGGCCGCGGTGACGGCGCCCGCGTCCGCCACCGGGGCGTTCAGCGCGGTCGGCACGATCAAGAATTCGGGCAACATCAACCAGCCTGCCGGATCCCGCGTCACGTTCACTCCGGAGCGCGGCGCGGTCACCGGGGCGCCGGCCGGTTGCAGCGTCGCCGGGGGCGCCGCCCGCTGCACCGTCGGAGCGCTCTCCGCCGGCCGGTCCGCCAGCTTCGTGTTCACGGTCACACCGCAGGCCGGCGTTGCCTCGGTGAGTTCCCGCGTCGACGTCGCCGCCGCCATCTTCGAGCAAAACGTGCTCGACCCGACCGACAACACCGCCAGCGCGGTGACCACCATCCCCTACGCGGTCGACGCCTCGATCACCAACCGGCCCTCGGACGTGCGCTACGGCGAGGACACGCTGCTGTCTTCGACGGTCACCAACACGGGAGCGCCCCAGACCGTGAACGTGTCACTCGCGACCGGAAGCACCGTCGACACGCGCGTCGCCCTCCCCGCGGGTTGTTCGGGCGCCGGCGGAACCCTCGCGTGCTCGTTCAGCCTCGGGGCGGGTGCGTCGAAGACCTTCGCCACCGCCGTAACCGCGCCGACGAGCGGCACGTCCTTCACGTCCACGCTCACCGCGACGGGCGCGTCCGGTGGGACGACGTCGGCGAGCGTCGTCACCACAACCTCGGCGCACTCGCAAGCATTTGTGCCCGCCGGTGACGACCTCGCCTACGCCGGTTCGAACCAGAACACGGACTTCAACGTACCGGCCGGCTCGGCACCCGGGGCCTTCGTACAACTCGACGAGAAGACGCTGAACAACGTTCGGTGCGGTTCCTCGCACTACTGCGTCACGCAAGCCGCCGAGGCATTGTTCGACAACAGCGGGACGTACTCAGGCAGTGACCCGAACCATCCGTTCGCTTGGAAGATCACCTACAACGTCAAGCAGTCGTGCAACGCGAACTACGACCATGACGCCGACGACTGCCAGAACACCATCTACTGGATCCCGTCAGGGCAGACAGCGGCACAGCCGATGGCGACGTGTTCCACGTACGGCGGAACGCAGGCGAAGCTCGTCAACGTGGACACCCCGTGCCTGCAGAACCTCACGAAGGCGGCGAACGGCTACGTGACCTACACGGTCGCGCTGTTGCGCGACATCGTCATCCCGATCATCGGCGGCATCACCAGCGGCGTGAGGTAGTAGGGCGACTTACGACGGGCGCAATTCGCGGGCGGCGGCGGCGAGGACGCCGTTGACGAAGCGGCCCGACTCTTCGGTCGAGTAGCGCTTGGCCAACTCGACGGCTTCGTCGAGGACGACCGCCGTCGGCACGTCGGGCCGCTGCGTCAGTTCGTACACGCCGAGCCGCAGGACGGCGCGATCCACCGCCGGCATGCGGTCGACGGGCCAGTCGGGAGCGAGCCGCTTGATCACGGCGTCGATCTCGGGGCGGTGCTCGCTCACACCGGTGACGATGTCGACGGCGTAAGGGTCCGGCGCGACGGGCAGCGCGGCCAGCACGTCGTCGACCGGCGCCGACTTCGCGTCGGCTTCGTACAGCAGTTCCAGCGCGCGTTCGCGCGCCATCGTGCGCTCGACGGACACTCCGCTACGCGCGGGTGATGTAGTCGCCGCTGCGGGTGTCGACCTTGATCTTGTCGCCCTGGTTGACGAACAGCGGCACCTGGAGGACGTGGCCCGTCTCGAGCGTGGCCGGCTTGCGGGCGCCCGAGACCCGGTCGCCCTGGACCCCCGGTTCGGTTTCGGTGACGATCAGCTCGACCGACGCCGGCAGGTCGACGCCGACGACTTCGTCGCCGTAGCGCTGAATGATGGCGTTGTCGGATTCCTTCAGGAAGTTGACGGCGTCGCCCAGCACGGCCGGCGCGAGGTGCGACTGGTCGTAGGTCGTGTTGTCCATGAAGACGTAGTCGTCGCCATCGCGATACAGGTACTGCATCTCGCGCTTTTCGATGATCGCCTGCTCGAGCTTCTCGTCCGCGCGGTAGGTGCGGTCGACGACGGCGCCGTTGCGCACGTTCTTGAGCTTGGTGCGCACGAAGGCACCGCCCTTGCCCGGCTTGACGTGCTGGAACTCGACGACCTTGAACAGGCCCTCGGGCAAGTTGAGGGTCATGCCGTTGTTGAGGTCGTTGGTGCTTACCGTTGCCATGCGACTGCGAGTTCCTTTGTTGTATTCGTGAGCGGGTAACAGCCGTCTTCGGTGACGACGACGGTGTCCTCGATCCGGACCCCGCCGAGGCCTTCAAGGTAGACGCCCGGCTCCACAGTTACGACTTGGTTAGGCGCGAGCGTGTCGGTCGACACCGCGGAAACCCAGGGCGCCTCGTGGATATCGAGGCCGACGCCGTGGCCCGTGGAGTGCATGAAGGCGTCGCCCCAGCCTGCCGCGTCGATGACGTCGCGGCACACCTTGTCCACGTCTGCGGCTTTCACCCCCGCCCGCACGGCGGCGACGCCGGCGCGCTGGCTCTCGGCCACGACGTCGACCATCTTCTGGAGCTCGGGCGACGGGTCGCCGGCGCACACGGTGCGCGTCATGTCGGAGCAGTAACCGTCGAAGATGGCGCCGAAGTCGAGCACCACCAGCTCGCACGGTTCGATCACGCGCTCCGAGGGGCGGGCGTGCGGCTTGGCGCCGTTGGGACCGGCGGCCACGATGGTCTCGAACGAATTGCCCGACGCGCCGAGCTTGCGGATCTCGAAGTCCAAGGCGATGGCGAAGTCGCGCTCGCTGATCCCGTCGGCCAAAAGCGGGCGCACGTTGGCCAGCGCGTCGTCGGCGATGCGCGCCGCTTCCTGCATGCGCCACAACTCGCCCGCATCCTTCACACGCCGGAGGTTCTCGATGACGCCCTCGGTGGCAACGAGTTCGGCCCCGCCGAACCACTCCGCGGCGAACGCCCGCTGCCGCGCCCAGGTGACGTCGGTGGCCTCGAGGCCGATGCGACTCACACCGCTGGCCGCGGCGCTCACCGCCGCCTTCTGCCCGGCCAGATTGCCGATCTCGATGCGGGCCTCGACACCCGCGGCGCGCAGCTGTTCGGCCGACTGGAACGCGTAGCGCCCGTCGGTGGCGAGCACGAGTTCGTCGGCCGTGACCAGCAGCAGCGCCGCCGAGCCGGTGAAGCCCGTCAGGTAGCGCACGTTCGTCAGGTTGGTGACGAGCAGGGCGTCGCACCCCGCAGCATCGAGCGCGGCGCGCAGCTTTGGTAGCCGCGCGGCGATGTCCATCTCAACCATTGAGCAACCTCATCAGTGCTTCGGTAGCGAATTCGTAGCCGTCCGGGCCCAGCCCGGTGATCGTTCCTTTCGACACCGGCGTCAGGACCGACGTGTGGCGCCACCCCTCCCGCCTCCCCGTGTTCGACAGGTGCACTTCGATCACGACGCCGTCGTAGGCCGCCAGCGCGTCGTGCAGCGACCAGCCGTAGTGACTTAGTGCGCCGCCATTCACGATGATGCCGGCGAGGCGTCCCCGCGCCCGGTGGACGAAGTCGACGAGTTCACCCTCGTGGTTCGACTGCAGGAACTCCACGGTGGCCCCGTGACCGGCGGCGACCTTCTCGACGCGCGCCACCAGATCGGCCTCGGTGGTGGTGCCGTAGATGTCGACCTCGCGTTGGCCGAGCAGGTTCAGGTTGGGGCCGTGCAGCAGCGCAATGACGGACACGGGATCAGTCTCGCATCGCTGCGAGCGCATCGTCGAAGGAGATGCCTTCGACCAGCTCGACGCCGTTGGGCCCGTCGAGCACGAACGTCAGCCCGTCGCCCGTCGCCTTCTTGTCGCGCCGCATGACGGCCACCAGTTCTTCGGGGTCGCAGTTCGGCGGGATCGCCGTCGGTAGGTCATTGCCGGCGACGACGGCGACGTGCTGCGCCACGCGATCGTCGTCGATGCGCCCGAGGCGGCGAGCGAGGCGGGCCGCGTACACGAGCCCGATCGCCACCGCCTCGCCGTGACGCAGGTCGTACTTGCCGACGGTCTCGAGCGCGTGACCCAACGTGTGGCCGTAGTTGAGCGTGGCGCGCACACCGGTCGTCTCGCGCTCGTCGGCGCTCACCGCGGCCGCCTTGATCGCCACCGCGGCCGCGATGCGCTCGTCGAGGGGCAGTGACGCCAGCTCCTGGCCGGTGAGGAAGTGGTACTTGCACAACTCGCCGAGGCCCGAGCGCATCTCGCGCGCGGGCAGGGTCGCGAGCGCGTCGAGGTCGCACAGCACGGCGCGGGGCTGCCAGAACGCACCGACGAGGTTCTTGCCCGCCTTGAGGTTGACGCCCGTCTTGCCGCCGACGGCGGCGTCGATCATGCCGAGCAGCGTCGTGGGCACGTGCACGACGTCGATGCCGCGCATGTACACCGCCGCCGCGAACCCCGCGACGTCGGTCACGACTCCCCCGCCGACGCCGACGACGGCGTCGGCGCGGGTCAGTCCTTCGGTGGCGAACGCCTCACACAGGGCGTCGACCGACGCCAGGTTCTTCGCGGCCTCGCCGTCGCCCAGCACGTGACGCGACTCGGTGCGCGTCGAGGTGACGTCGTCGGCCAGGCCGATGCCCGCCTGCGTGACGAGGGCGACGCGGCGCGTGCGGTCGCGCAACGCGCCGTCGAGTTCGTGGCGCGCACCGGCGCCGACGATCACCGGGTAGCTGCGCTCGCCCAGATCGACCGTCACCGTCAGCACGCGCTGAGGGCCTTCATGACTTCGCCGGCGTTCTCGAACGCGTCGCGGCCGTCGACGTCGACGATCACCGTCGCCAGTTGTTCGTAGATCGGGGTGCGCTCGGCCAGCAACACCGGCAGGGTGGCGACCGGGTCGCCTTTGAGCAGCGGGCGGTCGTCGCCGCGGCCGATGCGCTCGAGCAGCGTTTCGGGGGTCGCGCGCAGCCACACCACCGGCCCCAGCGCGCGCAGGTTGTCGCGGTTCGCCGGATCCAGCACGGCGCCGCCACCCACCGACACCACGCAGTCCTGCGGACTGAGCGCGCCGATCACGTCGCGCTCGCGCGTCCGGAACGCGTCGATCCCCTCGCGCTCGATGAACGCCGGCACGTCGTCGGCGACGAGCGCGTCGACGTCTACCCAGCGCCACTGCAGCAACTGCGCCATCGCCTGGCCGACGCGGCTCTTGCCCGAGCCGGGCATGCCGATCAAGACGATCGCCTGCTTAGGCAAGGCCGGCGACGAAGGCGTCGTGGTTGGCGACGAACTCGCCGACCGAGTCGCCGCCGAATTTGCGCTGCGCCTCGCCGGCGAGGACGAGCGCCACCATCGTCTCGGCGACCACACCCATCGCCGGCACCGCCGTGACGTCGGTGCGCTCCTTGAAGCTCACCGTTTCTTCCTTCGTCACCACGTCGACGGTGCGCAGCGTCGGGCGGTTGAGGGTGGCGAGCGGCTTCATCGCGGCGCGGGCGACGAGCAGCGCGCCCGTCGACATGCCGCCCTCGACGCCGCCGGCGAGGTCGGAGTCGCGGCGGTACCCGGAGTCGGTCTCCCACATGATCGCGTCGTGCGCCTCCGAGCCGCGCCGGTGCGCCACCTCGAAACCCTCGCCGATCTCGACGCCCTTCACGGCTTGGATGCTCATCAACGCGCCAGCGAGGAGCGAGTCGAGTTTGCGGTCCCAGTGCACGTGGCTGCCGAGGCCGACGGGCACGCCGTAGCCCAGCACTTCGACGACGCCGCCGAGCGAGTCGCCGTCCTTCGCAGCCGCCTTGATCTGCTCGACCATCGCCGCCTCGGACTCTCCGTCGAAGCAGCGCACCTGCGACTCGTCGACCGCCGCGAGGTCTTCGGGACGCGGCCGGGCCGCGGCCGACTTCACCGACGCCGTGCCCATCGAGATCACGTGGCTGATCACTTCGGTCCCGATGGCGCGCAGCAGCAACTTCGCACACGTGCCGGCGGCGACGCGGGCTGCGGTTTCGCGCGCGCTGGCGCGCTCGAGCACGTCGCGGGCGTCGGAGAAGCCGTACTTCTGCATGCCGGCGAGATCGGCGTGGCCGGGACGGGGCTGGGTCAGCGGCTTTTCCGTCTTGCCCGGCGCCGGGTCCATCTCGTCGACCCACTTCGGCCACTCGGTGTTGCCGATCTCGATGGCGACGGGCGAGCCGAGCGTGCGGCCGTGGCGGACGCCGCCGAGCAGCGTCACCTCGTCCTGCTCGAAGCGCATGCGCGGCCCGCGGCCGTATCCGAGGCGGCGCCGCGCCAGTTCGGCCTGCACGTCCTCGACCGTGATCGCGAGCCCGGCGGGCAAGCCCTCGACGATCACGACGAGGCCTTTGCCGTGCGATTCGCCGGCGGTCAGATAACGCAGCACAGGAGAAGGTTAATGACGGGCGAAGCCGAGTAAGAGATCGCCGCCCACGAGCACGAAGAGCATGCCGAGCGCCAGGAAGGGCCCGAAAGGCAACGGGTCGCGGGTTTTCTTCCGCCGCGCCGCCAGCAGCGCCAGACCGACGACTGCCGCGAACACGAACCCGGAGAAGATCCCGAGAATCACCTGTTGCACGCCCAGCCACCCGAGGTCGAGTCCGATCAGGCCCGCCAGCCGCACGTCGCCGAACCCCATGCCGTTCGGGCTGATGATGTGCAGGATCAGCAGCGCGCCAAATCCGCCAAGCCCGCACAGCACGGCGCGCTCCAGCGGGTTGAGGTGCCCGTCGACCAACGCCGCGATTGCCAGCAAGAGGGCGACGGCGCCGACCGAGGGCCACACGATGCGCTTGGGCAACAGGAACAGGTCGAGGTCGATCACCGACAGCGGCACCAATGCCACGGCGGCGACGACGTGGGCGGCGGCGACGGGGTGCGCTCCCGTCTG
This sequence comes from Acidimicrobiales bacterium, assembly GCA_035546775.1. Classification (NCBI taxonomy): domain Bacteria; kingdom Bacillati; phylum Actinomycetota; class Acidimicrobiia; order Acidimicrobiales; species Acidimicrobiales bacterium. The sequence continues at coordinate 77,044 of DASZWD010000060.1, read as the reverse complement.
GGCGGCGACGGCGGCGCCGATGACGGCGAGCAGCGGGGCGAGCAGCTTGTTGCGCTCGAGCCATGGCCCGACGCGGGGCACGGGCGGCGGATCGTCGTCGGGGTCGGGCGGCGTCTCGCGGATGAGCTTCGCCGCGTACGGGGTTGCGATGACACCGAACACCGCGGCCCCCAGCGCCACGAGAAGCGTGGCGACGTTCATCGGTGCATGTGGGCCACGGCCGCCATGGCCGCGGCCGACATCGCCGGCAGGGGCGCGTCGTGACCCGTCCACAGCGCGAAGGCGTGCGCCGCCTGGTGGACGAGCATCCCGAGACCACCGACGGCGTGGGCGCCGGCGGCGCGCGCCGCCTGAATCGTCGGCGTTATCGGCGGCGCGTAGACGAGATCGACCACGAGTTGCTCGGAGTGGAACAGCGCGGGGTCGACCGCCGACCGCTCAGCGTGGCCCACCATGCCGAGCGGCGTGGCGTTGACCACAAGGTCGGCGTTGACGATGCTCTCGGCGCCGCCGACGCGGCCGCGCGCGCCGGCGAGCTCCGCGGCGCGCTCGGCGTTCTGGGGCGCGCGGTTGATCACCACTACCTCTTCGGCACCGGCCTCGGCCAGCGCCAGGATCACTGCCCGCGCCGCTCCGCCGGCACCGAGCACCGCGCACTTCTTGCCGGCGACGGCGAAGCCCTCGTCGTAGGCCAGCGAGTCGACGAGGCCGGCGCCGTCGGTCGAGTGCCCGACGAACTCGGTGCCCTCGCGCACGATGGCGTTGACCGCACCAAGGGTCGCGGCCGTCGGGCTCAAGCGGTCGAGCGCTTCGATCACCGTCGCCTTGTGCGGCATGGTCACCGACAGCCCGTCGACGCCGAGGGCGCGGGCGCCGGCGATGGCAGCGGGGGCGTCACCGTCGGCCACTTCGAAGGCCACGAACACCCAGTCGAGGCCCGCTTCGGCGAACGCCGCGTTGTGGATTGCGGGCGACAACGAGTGGCGCACCGGGTCGCCGATCACGCCGGCCACTCGGGTGGTGCCCGACGGCGGCATCAGGGGTTGACCCCGCGCCGCTTGGCATCCGCGATCGCCGCGTTTTGCTCCGCCAGAGTCACCGAGAACTTGTGCGTGCCGTCCGCTTGGAACTTCACGTAGTACAGCCACGGGCCGTCCGCCGGGTGCAGCGCGGCGCGGATGGCGGCGCGGCCGGGCGCGCTGATCGGCGTCGGCGGCAGCCCTTTCACGAGGTACGTGTTGTACGGCGAGTTGATCTTGAGGTCGCTGTAGAGCACCTGCCCGTTGGGCCGGCGGCCGCCGCGGGCATAGATCACGGTGGCGTCGACCTGGAGCAGCATTCCCATGCTCAACCGGTTGTCGATGACGCGGGCGATCTTGGGGCGGTCGGCCGCCACCTTGCCTTCGCTCTCGACCAGCGAGGCGATGGTGAGCGTCTGATAGGCGTCGTGGCCGAGAGCGCCGGCGGCGAGATCCTCTTCGGTGGCGACGTCGTCGAAGGTCGACACCATGCGACTCAGAATGTCGACCTCGGTGTCCTTGTCTTCGACGAAGTACGTGTCGGGAAACACGAGACCCTCGAGGTTGTGCACGCTCGCCGGCTCGAATCGCGAGCGGATCGTGTCGCTCGCCGCGGCGGCGAGGAACTTGTCGGCCGACTTCCCCGGTAGCTGGCCGACCTTGGCCGCGATCTGTTTGAGCGTGTAGCCCTCGGGAATGGTCAAGCGGTGGAACGTGTGCTTGGGCCCGGCCTCCAACTCGTCGACCACGTCGTCGATCGACGACCGCGCCCGCATCGAGTAGTTGCCCGCCTGCAGTTCGCCTGGATGCAGCTTCAGATAGATGCGAAACACGCGGCGGTTGGTGATCACGCCCTTGTCGTGGAGGATCGAGCCGATCGTGGCGTTTGACGAACCTTCGGGGATCGTGAAGTCGACGAGCGCGCCCGGCGCACCGGGCGGGTTCAGCTGGCGCTGGAACCACACGAAGCCCGCACCGAGCAACAGGGCGAACGCGACGACGGCGATCAAAATGACCCGCACGGCGTTACGCATGGCGAGCGACCCTACCCGCGGTCCGTGGGGCACCCGGCATCAAGCCACGACTGCAGAATGACCGCGGCGGCCACCTTGTCGACGCTGTCCTTGCGCTGCTTGCGGCGCACGCCGCCTTCGATCAACGACCGCTGCGCCGTGACCGTGGACAGGCGTTCGTCCCAGAACACGACGGGCACCGCGAGCGCGGCGCGCAGTTCTTCGGCTTCGGCGCGCACCGCTTGCGCGGCGGCGGTTTCCTGCCCGCGCATGTTGCGCGGCAAGCCCACCACCACGACGGTTGCCTGGCTGTCGTCCACTGCGGCGGCGATCGCGGCGTGATCGGCGGCGTGGTCGTTGCCGCGGCGAATGACGTCATAGGGCGACGCGATGACGCGACCGGGATCCGACGTCGCCACGCCGATCCGCACGCTGCCGAGGTCGAGCCCCAAAGCGCGCGTCACGCGCCCGCTGCGGCTCCCGCGAGCTTGAGCGCCTCGTCGATGGCGGCGACGTTGCGACCACCGGCCATCGCCATGTCCGGGTTCTTCGAACCACCGCCCTGGACGGCTTTGGCGGCATCCGCGAGGATTGCTCCGGCGTCGAGGCCGGCGGCGCGGCCGTCCTTGCTCACGACGGCCACCAGCGCGACCTTGCCCTCCTCCGGCGAGCCGCCGAGAACGACGGCGTTGACGCCCGACTGATCGCGCACGGCGAGCGCCAGGTCGCGCAGCTGGTCCTGGACCAGCCCGTCACGTCGCGCGACGACCACGCCGTTCGTCGCCGTCGCCGCCAGCGCTGGACCTTCGGCGCGGGCGCTCGCCGACTTCAGATTGCGCAGTTCGGTTTCGAGCGCCTTGTTGCGTTCGAGGGTGCGCGTCACGGCGGTTATCAGTTCGTCGGGCGACGCCTTCAGCAGCGCGGCGGCTTCCTGCACAAGCCGATCGCGCTCGTTCATCCACTCGATCGTGCCTTCGCCGGTGGTGGCGAAGATGCGGCGCATGTTGGCGCCGATCGACTCTTCCTTCGTGATCTTGACGGTGCCGATCGTGCCCAGCGCCGAGACGTGCGTGCCGCCACAGAACTCGATCGAATTCGGGCCCGCCTGAATCACGCGCACGCGATCGCCGTACTTGTCACCGAAGAAGGCGATCGCGCCCATCTGCTCGGCTTCGGTCTTCGAGTACTCGCCGCGGCCCACCGTCGGATTGGCGAGGATCTCGGCGTTGACCAACGCTTCAACCTGGGCGATCTCGGCGGCCGTCATCGGCTGGTGGTGGCTGAAGTCGAAACGCAGGAATTCGGGACTGACGAGCGATCCCTGCTGCTTCACGTGGTCGCCCAGCACTTTGCGCAGCGCCCAGTGCAGCAAGTGCGTGCCGGTGTGGTTGCGCATGATCGCTTCGCGTCGGGGCACGTCGATCGACACGGTGGCGCGCTGGCCGACTTCGATCTCGCCTTCGAGCTTGCCGATGTGGCGGAACAAGCCCGGAATGGCCGCGGTCGTGTCGGTCACCTGGACGAGACCACTGGCCGTCTCGATGGCGCCGGTGTCGCCCACCTGGCCGCCGCTCTCGGCGTAGAACGGCGTCCGGTCGAGGAAGACCTCGACGGTGCCGTCCTCGTTCTCGAGCACCGCGACGATCGTCGAGTTGGACTCAGTGTCGTCGTAGCCGACGAAGATCGTGGGCCCGTGCTGGTCGAGGATTTCCCGGTACGTGGCGGTATCGCGCCCGTCGGCCGCGACGATTTTCCGGCCGGCCTTGGCCCGACGGCGCTGCTCGGCCATGCGCTCGTCGAATCCGGCGCGGTCGAGTTCGACGCCGCGCTCTTCGGCGACTTCGGTCGTGATCTCGATCGGGAATCCAAACGTGTCGTGAAGCTGGAAGGCGACCGCGCCGCTGACACGACCGGTCGCCACCTCTTGTTCCAACACCGCCGAGCCGTCACGCAGCGTGCGGCGGAATCGTTCCTCTTCGCGTTCGACGTGGCCGAGGATCGTGTCCTTGGCCCGCACCAGCTCGGGGAACGCCTGTGCGCTGATGTCGATGGCGGCGCCGACCAGGTCGGGCAACACGACGCGCTCGACACCGAGTTGATACGTCTTTCGCACCGCGCGTCGCACGACGCTGCGGCAGATGTAGCCGCGCTCCTCGTTCGACGGCACCACGCCGCCTTCGATGAGGATCGGGATGGTCCGCGCGTGGTCGCCGAGGACGCGGAGCGCAGCCGTCGTCGTCGGGTCGTTGCCGTAGCGCGCTCCGGTGAGTCGTTCGGCTTCGGCGACGATGCGGCGCAGCTCGTCGGTGTCGAACACGGTATCGACGCCCTGGAGGAGCATGAGCCAGCGCTCGAGACCGCCGCCGGTGTCGATGTTCTTGCGCGGCAGGTCGAGGATTTCGCCGTTCTCGCCGTACTGGTTCTGCATGAACACGAGGTTCCAGAACTCGACGTAGCGATCACTGTCGCCGTGTTCGGGCCCGCCTTCGGCACCCCACTCCGGGCCGCAGTCGTAGTGGATCTCGGAGCACGGTCCGCACGGACCCGTCGGGCCCATGTCCCAGAAGTTGTCCTTGTCACCGAGCCGCTGGATGCGCTCCATCGGCACGCCGATCGTCTCGTGCCAGATCGCCTCGGCGTCGTCGTCGGTCGTGTGCACCGTCGGCCAGAGACGGTCGCCGTCGAATCCCACGACCTCGGTCAGCAGCGCCCACGCCATCTTGATGGCGTCTTCCTTGAAGTAGTCGCCGAAGCTGAAGTTGCCCAGCATCTCGAAAAACGACATGTGGCGGCGCGTCTTGCCGAGTTCGTCGATGTCGTTGTGCTTGCCCGAGAGGCGAATGCACTTCTGGATGCTGGTGGCGCGCGGGAATGGCGCCGGTTCCTCGCCGAGGAAGTACGGCACGAACTGGTTCATGCCGGCGTTGGTGAACAGCGGCGCCGTCGGATGATGCGGGATGACGCCCGACGACGGGACCCGCGTGTGCCCGCGCTCGACGAAGAAGTCGGTGAAAGCGCGGCGCAGCGAATTCGAGTCCATGACGGATATCAATCTACGGGACGGGGGCCGGCCGGCCCGCAGCCTTTAGGACGCGAGGTTGTCGCTCGACAGGTCGCGGATCACCTGGCGGGCCTGCGACGCCGCAGTCTTCGCCCCCCGGACGATGTCATCGCGCATGTTCACCGGCCGCAGGCGATCGGCGGCGCGCGCCGCCTGCTGCACGCGCACGGCGAGGTTGTAACCGGCGAACGTGCCGAGGGCGAACCACAAGAGGCGTCCGAACATGCGCATAGGTGCCCAGCCTAGGAGCCGCGGCGGCGCTGTTGGCGGTCCTTCACCTCGGCCTCGAAGCCGTGCTCGGACGGCTCGTAGTACGTCCGCCCCGCAACTTCGTCGGGGCGGTACTCCTGGGGCACCCATCCGCGCGGGTCGTCGTGTGGATACTCGTAGCCCACGCCGTGGCCGATGCGGCTGGCGCTGCGGTAGTGCGAGTCGCGCAGGTGCGCGGGCACGGGACCGGCGGGACGCGCCGCCACGTCGTCGAGTGCGCTCCAGATCCCGAGGGCGCTGCGGTTGCTCTTGGGCGCGGTGGCCAAGTGCACGACCGCCTGGGCCAGGTTCAGCTGCGCTTCGGGGAAGCCGACGAACTCGACGGCGTGCGCGGCGGCCGTCGCCACCAGGAGCGCCATCGGGTCGGCCATGCCGACGTCTTCGCTGGCGAGGATGACGAGGCGGCGGGCGATGAAGCGCGGATCCTCCCCCGCGGTGATCATGCGCGCCAGCCAGTAGAGACCGGCGTCGGGATCGCTGCCGCGGATCGACTTGATGAACGCCGAGATGACGTCGTAGTGGTCGTCGCGCTCGTAGCGCAGGGCGCGGGCGCCACGGGCCGCCTCGGCGTGCTCGAGCGTGACGTGCTTGTCGGGACCCGCGAGGACAATCGCCACTTCGAGCGACGTAAGCAGGGCGCGGCCGTCGCCGTCGACGAGGTTGATGAGGTGGGCGACGGCGTCGTCGTCGGCGGTGGCGCCTTCGCTGTCGAGGGCGCGCTGCGCCAGCTTGTGCATCGAGTCGTCGCCCAGCGGTTCGAGGCGGAACAACGTCGAGCGCGATAGCAGCGGCGCGTTCACCTCGAAGTACGGGTTCTCGGTCGTGGCGCCGATCAGCGTGAGCGTGCCGTCCTCCACCGAGGGCAGCAAGGCGTCCTGCTGCGCCTTGTTGAAGCGGTGCACCTCGTCGAGGAACAGGATCGTCGGCCGGCCACCCTCCGCCAGGCGCTGGCGCGCCCCGTCGACGGTGTCGCGCACGTCCTTCACGCCGGCGGTCACCGCGCTCAGCGGCACGAAGGCGCGGTTGGTGACGCTGGCGATGACCCGCGCCAGCGTCGTCTTGCCGGTGCCCGGTGGACCCCAGAGGATGATCGAGCTCAGCCGGTCCGACTCGACCAGCGTGCGCAGGGGTCGCCCGGGCCCGAGCAGGTGTTCCTGGCCCACGATCTCGTCGAGCGTGGTCGGCCGCAGCCGGTCGGCCAGCGGCGCCTGCCGTCGCAACTGCTCGCGCAGCTGCTCCTCGAAGAGGCTGTTGTCGGACGCGGATTTACGGCTCGGGATGCGTCGAACCTACCCAACCCACTGCAATTGGTGATGCTGAGGCAGGGTCTTTCTGCTTCACCATCACCAATTCGCGATAGGGGGCGGTTACTTCGGTGGCGGCATGTGCCGCAGCTGAAGCTCCGTCAGCTGGGCGTTCTCGATCGGCGTGGGCGCGCCGGTGAGCAGGTCGAGGCCCGATTGCGTCTTGGGGAAGGCGATGACCTCGCGAATGTTCTCCTCGCCGGCGAGGATGGCGACGAGGCGGTCGAGGCCGAAGGCGAAGCCGGCGTGGGGCGGGGCGCCGTACCTGAACGCGTCGAGCAAGAACCCGAAGCGCCGCTGCGCCTCCTCTTGCATGATGCCCACGGCGTCGAACACGCGCTGCTGGATGTCGGGGCGGTGGATTCGCACCGAACCCGAACCCAGCTCCCAGCCGTTGAGCACGAGGTCATAGGACTGGGCACGCACCGCCAACGGATCGCTCTCGAGGTTGTCGAGGTCCTCGAGGTTGGGCATCGTGAAGAGGTGGTGGGCGGCGACGGGCCGGCCGTCGTCGTCGATGCCTTCGAACAGCGGGAAGTCGACGATCCAGGTGAAGTGGAGGCCGCCTTCGGTGACCGGGGGGCGGCCGAGTTCGACGCGCAGGAGGCCGAGGACGTGGCGCACCTTCGGGCGCTCGTCGGCCACCAGCAGGAGCAGGTCACCGGTCTGGGCCTTCATCTCGGTGCGCAGCGCGCCGATCTCGTCGGCGGAGAGGAACTTGGCGACGGGCGAGTCGAGGCCGTCGTCGGTCACGCGCATCCACACGAGACCCTTGGCGCCGTAGCGCTTGGCCATGTCGGTGAGGTCGTCGAGCCGGTTGCGGGTGAACTCCGCGCCGCCGTCGACCTTGATGCCCTTGACGCAGGGCGCCTTGAACGCGTTGAACTCGGTCGCAGCAAAGACGTCGGTCAGCTCGACGAGTTCCATGCCGAAGCGCAGGTCGGGCTTGTCGGATCCGAAACGCTCCATGGCGTCGAGCCACGTCATCGTTTCGATGGTGCCGAGGTCTTCGCCGGTGACCGCCTTGACCGCGGCGGCGACCGCGCGCGAGGTGGCCGCGAGGACGTCCTGCTGCTCGGCGAAGCTCATCTCCAAGTCGAGCTGCATGAACTCGAACTGACGGTCGGCGCGCAGGTCTTCGTCGCGCAGGCAGCGGGCGATCTGGAAGTACTTGTCGCAGCCACCGACCATCGACAGCTGCTTGAACAGCTGCGGGCTCTGCGGCAGCACGTAGAACGTGCCGGGCTGGAGGCGCGACGGGACCACGAAGTCGCGCGCCCCTTCGGGCGTCGACGCGATGAGCATGGGCGTCTCGATCTCGAGGAAGTCCTGCTCCTCCATGGCACGGCGCACCGCGCTGTTGACCTTGGCCCGGACGCGCAGGTTCTTCTGCATGCGCTCGGTGCGCAGGTCGACGTAGCGGTAACGGAGACGGATGGTCTCGTCCGTGTCGACGCGCCCGTCGAGCGGGAACGGCGGCGGCTCGGCGGTGTTCAGCACCTCGACACTACAGTCGCCGATCTCGACCTCTCCCGTCGGCAGATTGTCGTTGACCGTGCCCTCCGGGCGAGCGCGGACAACCCCGGTCACGGCGACGACGTACTCGTTGCGCAAGTCGTGGGCGCCGTCGACCACGCACTGCACCACGCCGGTGTAGTCACGCACGTCGACGAACGCCAGGTGCTCGCCGTGCTCACGCCGACGAGCCACCCAACCGCAGACCGTGACGGTCCGCCCGATGTCACTGGAGCGCAGGGCCCCGCAGTAGTCGGTACGGAGGGTCACGAGGACAACCTTTCATTGAGGGAAGCAACAAGGTTCGCACGCTCGACGCTGACGGGCTCACCCTTTTGCATCAGCGTGCGGATGGTGATGCCGGTGTCTTCGACGACGATTGCGAGGCGCGCCCCCGACCGCAACGCCGCGGTCATCTGCGACTTGAACGACCGGTTGTCGAAAGCGCGGTCGACGCGCAGACCGGCGAGGCGCAACTCGCGGGCGATGTCGCGCGCGGCGTCGCCTCCTGTCGTGTCGATGACGAACACGTCGAGGCGCTCAGTCGGGGTGGCGAAGGCGCCTTCGGCGTCGCAGGCGATGAGGATGCGCTCGATGCCGAGCCCGAAGCCGATGCCCGGCGTCGGCTGACCACCGAGCTGCTCGATCAGCCCGTCGTAACGGCCCCCGCCGCCGGCGGCGTTCTGGGCCGACTCGAGGGCCTCGGCTTCGAACTCGAAGGTCGTGCGCGTGTAGTAGTCGAGGCCGCGCACCAGCGACGGGTCGAGCACATACGCGATGCCGGCGGCGTCGAGGCCGGCCCTGACCCGCGCGAAGTGCTCGGTGCAGGGCTCGCACAACCGGTCGACCATGTGGGGCGCGTCCTTGGTGGCGGCGATGCAGTCGTCGCGTTTGCAGTCGAGCACCCGCATCGGGTTCTCACTGATGCGGTCGCGATGTTCGGGACACAGCTGGTCGCGGCGGGCTTCGAGGAACGCCTCGAGCTCGGCACGGTACGCCGGCCGGCAGACGCTGTCGCCGAGCGAGGTCAGGCGTAGCTTGAGACGCGTGAGGCCGAGGGCGGCGTAGAAGTCGCACGCCAGCGAGATGACCTCGACGTCGACGTCGGCGTCGCTGGTGCCGATGGCTTCGACACCGACCTCGTGGTGCTGGCGGTACCGCCCCTTCTGCGGGCGGTCGTAGCGGAACTTCGGGCCGGTGTACCAGACCTTCCACGGCGGCGTGGGGTGGTACTCGAGATAGGCGCGCGCCGCCTGCGCCGTGCCTTCGGGGCGCAGGGCGATGTGGCGGCCGCCCTTGTCCTCGAAGTCGTACATCTCCTTGCGCACGACGTCGGTCGAGCCACCGATGCGCTGGAACACGCCCACGTCCTCGAACATGGGCTGCACGAGCAACTCAAATCCGTACCGGTGCGCCATAGTGGCGAACAGCGCGATGAGCGCCTCGTAGCGGGCCGACTCGGGGCCGAGGACGTCGAAGGTCCCCTTCGGAGCTTTGTACTGACCGGCCATGGAGCGACGAAGCCTAGAGGCCGACACTTCTGTGAAAGATTTTCCGTGTCAGACACGGGCGATCCTTCACAGAACGCCGTTAGTTCCTTCCGGGCAGCGCGCGGTAGGCGTCGTAGACGGAGTCGATGCGCTTGATGGCCGACAGGAGCGTCTCGAGGTGCGACGGGTCGGCGAGTTCGATGTCGAAGCGCATGCGCGACAAGCGGTCGGCGCCGGCGCCCGTCGCCGAGCCGAGGATGTTGATGTGGTGCTCGGACAGCACCCGCGACACGTCGAGCAGCAGGCGGGTGCGGTCGAGGGCCAATACCTCGATCGACACCATGAACACGCCCGGCGACTCGCGGTCCCACTCGACTTCGATCAGCCGCGACTCCCCGGAGTCGGCCATCGCCGTCAGCGACGCCGCGTTGGCGCAGTCGACGCGGTGGACCGACACGCCGCGGCCCCGTGTCACAAAGCCCAAGATGGCGTCGCCCGGCACCGGCGTGCAGCACTTCGAGAGCCGCACCATGACGTCGTCGAGCCCTTCGACGTAGACGCCGGCCGGGTGCCGCTTGCGGGCGCTGCGCCGCTCCTGGCGCGCCGTGGTCGGCAGTTGCTCTTCGTGATCGCCGCCGCGCAACTCACGGGCGATGCGTTGGGCGACGGAGTGCGCCGAGACGTGGTTCTCGCCGATCGCGGCGTACAGCGCGTCGAGGTCGGCGTGACCGATCTCGACGGCGATGGTCGGCAACATCGGCGAGTTCGACAGCTTCTGGACGGGCAAGCCCTCGCGTCGCATCGCCTTGAACAACTCGTCACGACCATTGTCGATGGCGTCGTCGCGGCGCTCCCGGCTGAACCACTGGCGGATCTTGTTGCGCGCCCGCGGCGACGCTACCTGGTCGAGCCAGTCGCGCGACGGGCCCGCGGTCGGCAGTTTCGAGGTGATGACCTCGACGGTGTCGCCCGACGACAGCTTCGAGTCGAGGCGTGCCAGACGCCCGTTGACGCGCGCACCGATGCAGCGGTGACCGACCTCGGTGTGCACCGCGTACGCGAAGTCGACCGGTACTGAGCCGATCGGCAACGTCATGATGTCGCCCTTGGGAGTGAAGACGTAGACCTCGTCGGTGTCGAGGTCGAGTTTGAGCGTCTCGAGGAACTCGGCTGGGTCGGTGGTGTCCTGCTGCCAGTCGACGAAGCGCTGTACCCAGGCGATGTCCTGGGGCGTTGCCTTCTCCTTGTAGCCCCAGTGCGCGGCGATGCCGAACTCGGCGCGCCGGTGCATGTCGTGGGTGCGGATCTGCACTTCCAGGGGCTTGCCGCCCGGGCCGACGACGGTCGTGTGCAGCGACTGATACAGGTTGAACTTCGGCGTGGCGATGTAGTCCTTCACGCGCCCGGGCAGCGGCGGCCACGTGGCGTGAATGGCACCGATGGCGGCGTAGCAGTCCTTCTGCGACTCGACGAGCACGCGGATGCCGACGAGGTCGTAGATCTCGTTGAACTCCTTGCCCTTGATCACCATTTTCTCGTAGATCGAGTACAGGTTCTTCGGGCGACCGGTGACGGTGGCTTCGACCCCGAGGCGTTCGAGGTGTTCGCGGGCGGTGTCGAGCACGCCGGTCAGATACGCCTCGCGCTCAGGCGAGCGCACCGCCACCATGTGGTCGATCTCGGCGTACAGCTTCGGGTGCAGCACGGCGAAGGACAGGTCCTCGAGCTGCCAGCGCAGTTCCTGGATCCCGAGGCGGTGCGCCAGCGGCGCGTAGATGTCGAGCGTCTCCTGCGCGGTGCGGCGCTGCTTCCACACCGGCATGGCGGCCACGGTGCGCATGTTGTGCAGCCGGTCGGCGAGCTTGATGATGAGGACGCGCCAGTCCTTCGCCATCGCCACGAGCATCTTGCGCATCGTGGCGGCCTGCTGCGCCTCCTTGGAGTCGAAGGCGACCCGGTCCAGTTTGGTGACGCCGTCGACCACGGCCGCCACCACGCTGCCGAATCGGTCGGCGACGTCGTTGAGCGTGAGCGACGTGTCCTCGACCGCGTCGTGCAGCAGCGCGGCGGCGATGGTGATGTCGTCGAGCCCGAGGCCGGCCACGATGTTGGCCACGGCCACCGGATGGTGGATGTAGGCCTCGCCCGACTGTCGCGTCTGTTCACGGTGCGCTTCGGCCGCGCTGTCGTACGCCCGCAGGATCAGGGCGGCGTCGCCCTTGCTGTGGCGCTGGCGGTAGGCGTCGACGACGGGCGCCACGATCGAGTCGGACGCGGCGGTGCGCCGCCACGGCAGGACCTTGTCGACCGTCGCCATCGCTCAGCTACTCGTAGGTGACCAGGGTCGTGACGTCGCGACCGGCGAGGCGGTCCCGCCCGTGCAGGAACGCCAACTCGGCGAGGAACCCGAGGCCGACGACGATGCCACCGAGTCGCTCGACCAGTTCGACGGCCGCCACCGCCGTGCCGCCGGTGGCGAGTACGTCGTCCACGATGAGCACGCGCGCGTCCGTGGGGATCGCATCGGCGTGGACCTCGAGCACACCGTCGCCGTACTCGAGCGCGTACATCGTGCGTTCGACGACCCGCGGCAGCTTGCCTTCCTTCCGCACGACCACCAGTCCGGCACCGAGGCGGTAGGCGACGGGCGCGGCCGTGACGAAGCCGCGCGCTTCGATGCCCACGACGTAGTCGACCTGGTCGCCGGCGACGTGATCGGCGAGGGCGTCCACCGCGAAGCGGAAGGCGTCGGGATCCGCGAACAGCGGCGTGATGTCTTTGAAGTCGACGCCCGGCCGTGGGAAGTCAGGGACCTCTGTGATGTGGTTCTTCAACCAACCGAAGTCCGACGACATGAGTCGAGTGTACGTTCGGCTAGCGCCGACGACCCTTCTTCCGCGCCCGGGCGGTGATGGGCGCGGAAGCCGGACGCGACGCACCCTCGCCGGTCAGCACCTGGCCGGGCACGAGCGGTGCGGCGCCCCCGGTATCGCGGTCGCGGTAACCACTGCCCGCCGCGCCCACGGTCGCCACGCCGGGCACGAGCGGACCGCCGCCGCCGACGCCGCGCGCCAGTCGGTCTCGCACGGCGGCGAAGCGCGGCTCACGCTCTTTCAGCCACGCCAGGATCGGCGACGCGATGAAGATCGACGAGTAGGCGCCCGACGCCAGACCGATGAGGAGCGCGATGGCGAATTCCTCGAGGGTGGTGGCGCCGAGGATGAAGGCGCCGATCACCAAGAGCGACAGGATCGGCATGACCGCGGTGAGCGTCGTGTTGACCGACCGCATCAGCGTCTGGTTGAGCGACACGTTGACCATGTCGGTGTAGGTCATGCGCCCGCTCACCGCGAGTGGTTTGGTGTTCTCTTCGACCTTGTCGAACACGACGATGCCGTCGTAGATCGAATAGCCGAGGATCGTCAGGATGGCGATGACCGTCGGCGGCGTCACCTCGAGTTTGAACAGCGAGTACACGCCAACGGTGATCAGGATGTCGTGCACCAGGGCGATGAGAATCGTCACGGCCATCTTCCACTCGCTGAAGCGCACGGCAATGAAGATGCCGACCAGCACGAGGAACCACTCGAGGGCGCGCTGCGCCTTGGCCGTGATCTCCTTGCCCCACGTCGGCCCGACGGAGTTGACGCTGATCTGGCGCTCCTGCACGTGCGCCGCCTTGGCGAGATCGACGGTGATCTTGTCCGCCGCCTCCGTGCTCTTGGGATCGGCTTCGATGCGGATGGCGCCGCTGCCGAGCTGCTGCACCTTGGCGTCGCGCAGCGCCGCAGGCAGCGTCGAGCGCGCCTTGGCCACCGTCAGCTTGTGGGCCGGTATCTCCCACGACGTGCCGCCGCGGAACTCGATACCGCGGTTGAGCCCGTTGAAGGTGAGGCTCAACAGTCCGAGCACGATGATGATCCCCGAGGCGAGGAAGAACCACTTGCTCGCGTTGAGGAAGTTGATGCGCGTTTCGCCGTGGTACAGGCGGGTCCAGAGGCCTCGTTCGTGCGTTGCGTTCGTCATCCTGCGGCTCCTTCCACCGCGAGGCCGCGGGCCACGCCGAGGTGACGGGCCTCGGTGAACGTCCGGCTCTGGGCCAACACCGCCACCATTGGCCGGGTGAAGAAGTAGGCGACGAAGAGGTCGAGCAGCGTCGACAAGCCGAGGTAGAAGGCGAAGCCGCGCACGGGGCCCACCGTCAACCAGTAGAGGGCCAGCGCAGCGATGAGGCTCGAGCCATCGGCGTTGAGGATGGTGCGATACGCCTTGGAGAACCCGCGGTCGACCGAGCTGCGAATCGTCTTGCCCGACTTCAACTCGTCTTTCAAACGTTCGAAGAACACGACGTAGGAGTCGACGGTCACGCCGATCGACACAATGATGCCCGTGGCACCCGACAGCGAGAGCGTGAGGCCGTTGTGCTCACCGAGGTACCCGATGATCGACCACAGCAGCGACGCCGACACCGTCAGGCCCATGACCACCACGATGCCGAGAGCCCGGTAGTAGAAGATCATGTAGAGCAGGACGAGGACGAGACCGACCAGGCCGGCGAGCACACCGGCCTTGAGCGAGTCCTTGCCGAGGGTCGCCGAGATCTTCTCGACGTTCTGTTCCTTCAGCTGTACGGGCAGGGCGCCGTAGCGCAGCACGAGGGCCAGGTCCTTCGCCTCCCGCTGGGTGAACGAACCGGTGATCGTGGGCTTCCCGTTGAACGACGTCGCGTTGATCGTGGGCGCCGACTTCACCACGCCGTCGAGCACGATGGCGATCTGCTTGCCCTGGTTCGCCGCCGCCATGGCGTCGAACTGGGGGCTCCCCTTGCTGGTGAGGAACAGCTGGACGTACCACGTGCCCTGCGACTGGTCGAAGGCGGCTCGGGCGGTGCGCACCACCTGGCCCGTCAGCAGCGCCGGGCCGAGCTGGAAACGCTCGACCTGGTTCCCCTTGGCGTCGTTCATCGGCAGGATCACGGTCTCGGTGGCGATGTCCTGGTCCCGCGGCGTCGTCGGGATGTCGGGGATCGTCGTCGTGGTGGTGGCGCCCTCGGCGGTCGTGGACGTGGTGGCGCCCTTCTTCGTCGTCGTGGTCGCCGCCGTCTTCTCCGGCGGGATGTTCGCCTGCAGCACCGGACGGAAGCGCAGTTCGGCGGTCTGGCCGATGATCTTGCGCGCCTTGTCCTGGTCCTTCACGCCGGGGAGCTCGACGATGATGTTGTTGCCCTGGGTGGTGATGTCGGGCTCGCCGACGCCGAGAGCGTCGACGCGGTTGCGGATGATCGCCACCGACTGCTTCAGCACGCCGGAGTCGACCTTCTTGGCCGGCGCCAGCACCAGCGAGATACCCCCCTGGAGGTCGAGGCCGAGGGTGGGCTTGTTCTTCTTGACCAGCGTGTAGGTCAGCGAGCTGAGCGCGACTGCGACGATGATGACGAGCGACAGCGCGTTGCGCCGCTTCTTCATTCGGTCGTCTCCGTGGCTCCTGGTGCCGGCTCGTTGCTCGGAGCCCGCTGGGCAATTGCGCCCTTGGCGAGGGTCACGACGACGCCCGGGGCGATCTCGAACTGCACGTCGCGGTCGCCGATAGCGGTCACGTGACCGACGATGCCGCCGGCGCTGACGATCTCGTCACCGATGGCGATCGACGAAACGAGGTTGTTGTGCGACTTGACGCGGCTCTGCTGCGGCCGGAGCAACAGGAAGTAGAAAGCAGCGAGGAGCAGCAGCGGAAAAATCAAGGCACCCATAGCGGCGGCCGAACTTACTTGACCTGAGGGCGATCCCAGATGTCGACGACTTCCTCCCGGATCGCGGCGAATCGCCCGGCAGCGATCGCCTCGCGGATCCTTCGCATCAGGCCGAGCACCCAGGCCAGGTTGTGCAGGGTGAGCAGCCGCGCCGCACTGGGCTCGTTCACCTGCAGCAGGTGGCGCAAGTAGCCGCGGCTGTAGCGCTGGCACGTCGGGCAGTCGCAGGCGACGTCGATGGGGTCCGCGGACGTGGCGTGCACGGCGTTGCGCACCTGAAGCCGACCGGACGCCGTCAAGGCGGTGCCGTGGCGCGCCAGGCGGGTCGGCAACACGCAGTCGAACATGTCGACGCCCCGGGCGATCGCTTCGACCATTCCGATCGGGTCGCCGACGCCCATGAGGTAGCGGGGCCGGTCGACGGGCAACTCCGGCGTCGTCGCCTCCAGCGTGCGCACCATGTCGGCGCGGGACTCGCCCACCGACAGCCCGCCGATGCCGTAGCCGTCGAAGTCGAGGGCGACGGTGCGCCGCGCCGAATCCACGCGCCGCGCCTCGTCGACACCACCCTGGACGATGCCGAACAGCGCCTGGCCCTCGGGACGCGCTGCGCCGCGGGCACGCTCGGCCCACTGCGCGGTGCGCTCGACGGCGAGGCGGATGACGTCGTCTTCGGCCGGCAGCGCCGAGCAGACATCGAGCACCATCTGGATGTCGGCGCCGATCGCGGCTTGCGTCGCCACCGCGCTCTCGGGCGTGAGCCGATGCTGCGACCCGTCGTAGGTCGAGCGAAACGTGACGCCCTCGTCGTCGACTTTGGGGTTGAGCGAGAACACCTGGAAGCCGCCGGAGTCGGTGAGGGTATGGCCGCGCCACCCGCTGAACGCGCCGAGGCCGCCGAGTGCGGCGACGACATCGGCGCCCGGCCGCAGCATCAGGTGATACGTGTTGCCGAGCACGACCGACGCGCCCAGCGCCTCGAGGTCGCGGGCGTCGACCGCCTTCACCGAACCACGCGTCCCCACCGGCATGAACACCGGCGTCGCAAACGTGCCGCGCGCCGTCGTGACGGTGCCGGCGCGCGCCTCGCCGTCGACGGCTTCGATGGCGATCGGCGACACGCTCATGCGCCGCGCCGATCGACGAGCATGGCGTCACCGAAGGACAAGAAGCGGTACCCGTCGCGCAACGCCAGCGCGTACAGGTCGCGCCACCGCGGACCGCTGAAGGCGTCGAGCAACGCGAGCAGCGACGATCCCGGAAGGTGGAAGTTCGTCAGCAGCACGTCGACGACCTTGAACGGGTAGTCGCCGTGAATGAACAACTCCGTCGAGCCGCGGCGCGCTCCCGTGGCGGCCCACGACTCGAGGCAGCGCAGCGACGTCGTTCCTATCGCGATGACGCGCGACGCCTCGGCGATGGCCGCCGCCGTCTCCTCCGGCACCAGATAGGTCTCGGCGTGCATGTGGTGGTCCTCGACGCGCTCAGACGACATCGGCCGGAACGTTCCTAGCCCGACGTCGAGCGTGACGGCCGCGACGCGCGCCCCGGCGGCACGGCAGGCGTCCAGCACTTCCTCGGTGAGGTGGAGTCCCGCGGTCGGCGCGGCGACCGACCCGGGGTTGCGGGCGTACACCGTCTGGTAGCGCTCAGGGTCGTCGAGGCGTTCGTGGATGTAGGGCGGCAGCGGCACGTCACCGATGGCGGCGACGAGTTCGTCCGGCGACCCGTCGCCCAGCAACTCGACGGCACGCGTGCCCGCCTCGTCGAGCACGTCGCCCACCACTGCGACCGGCTTGCCGGCGTGCAGCAGTTGCGTGCCCGGTGGCACGCGCTTGCCCGGGCGCACCAGCGCTTCCCACGACGTATGGGTGTCGTCCCGGGGCGACAGCAGGAACACCTCGACGTTTCCGCCCGTCTGTTTCTGCAGACGCAGCCGAGCCTGCAGGACCTTCGTGTCGTTGACGACCAAAATGTCGCCGCTTCTCACAAATTGGCACAAATCCCGTACACGCGCGTGCTGCGGCGCAGCATTTCCAAGGCTTACGAGCAATCTGGCGGCATCCCGGGGTTCGATCGGCCGCTGAGCGATGGCACTTTCGGGCAGGTCGTAGACCAGTTCGCTGACCTGCATGGGCGCCGAATCTAGAACGCTGGATGAATTCGAAGGATCGTGGCTGTACGAATCCGCTCGCCTTCGCTACCCTAAGGGCTCCGTCGAGTACAGAGGGTTGGGGCTGGAGTGGCTGTCCGGGCAGACGACGTCGATCTCGTAAGGGACCGTAGCCTGGTCGAACTTTGCCAAGCGGGCGACGAAGCCGCCTTTGGCGACCTCTACGCGCGCTACTACCAGCGCCTGCTGCGCTTCTGCGCCCGTCGTGTCGGCGACATGCACGAAGCCGAAGAGATCACGCAGGAAGCCTTCGCCCGCGCCTTCACCGCCATGCCGCGTTTCGCCGGTGAGCGTCGCTTCTACCCGTGGCTGACCGTGATCGCCGCTCGCTTGTGCATCGACAGCCACCGCCGCGTGTCGCGCTCTGAGCCCACCGCCGATATCGACCCCGGCGCCGTCGACGGCGGTCAGCAGCAAGTCATCGACAACGTCGATCTGGCGTACCTGTCGCAGGCGATGCAGCAGCTCGGCCCGCGCCACCGCGAGGTGCTCGAACTGCGCGAGACGCAGGGCTGGAGCTACCAGCAGATCGCCGATCACTACAGCGTCACGATGGGCACCGTCGAAGCGCTGCTGTTCCGGGCGCGCAAGGCGCTGCGCCGTGAGTTCCTGGCGCTCGCCGGCCCCGACGCCCGCCTCGCCAGCCTGCCGATCCTCGGCATCGCGTGGCGGATCGCGGCGCGGGCCCGCATGCACGCCGGGGCGCTCTCGTCCCAGCTCGCGCCGGCCGCGGCGGCCAGCGCCATGGGTGTGGCGGCGGTCGCCACCTCGCTCGGCTTCGGCGGCGCCGCCGCACCCGCGGTGCCGGCCGTCGCGGCGCCCAGGGTGCCCACGGTCGTCACGGTCACAAGCGCCGTAGCGGCGTCACCGGTTGTTCCGGCGACCGTCGCGCCCCCGGCAACGCAGCAAGCGGCTCCGGCCGTGGTGGCAACGACACCTGCAGCGGCGAATTTCCAGAAGACCGACGCCACCTCGGCGAGCGCGTCGAGTCCGTCGGGCCTGGCAGTCGGCCGTTTCTTCGTCGCCACTGACGCCGCGAACATCGGCAAGGTTCAGTTCGGGGTGCGCAAGTGAAGCGACTCATCGCGGGCGCGGCCATCGTCGCGGCCGCCACCGGCATGCTCGCGGCTCGACCAGTGCTGGCGGACGGTTCGTCGCCAGTGTCCGACCCGCGTTCCAGCGCGACCGTCGGGGCGCTGGTGAATCCTGTCCTGGCGCTCGTGCCGTCGCCGCCGGGCTGGGCACAACGCCACGTCTGCTTCGGCGACACCAAGACGAACCAGGCGTGGTGCCTGTTCTTCCCGTTCCCCTTCTAGTCGGGCGCGTCGAACAACCCGAGCGCTTCTGAAGCCACATTCGGCGCGGCTGCGGGCGGGTCGAGGCCGAGTTGGCGCCAGGCGGCGGGCGTCGCCATGCGACCACGCGCCGTGCGCACGAGAAAGCCGCTGACCAACAGGAACGGTTCGTGCACGTCCTCGACCGTCTCGGGCTCTTCACCCACAGCGACGGCGAGGGTCGACAACCCGACGGGTCCGCCGCCGAAGCTGACGCACAACGCCCGCAGCACGGCGCGGTCGACCTTGTCGAGGCCCTGCTCGTCGACGCCGTAGAGGGCGAGTCCTTCCCGGGCGACGGCGGCGTCGATGGTGCCGTCGCCGTGCACCTCGGCGACGTCGCGCACGCGCTTGAGCAGACGGTTGGCGATCCGGGGCGTGCCGCGCGAGCGCCGGGCGATCTCGCCTGCGCCCTCGGGCGTGATCGGCACGTCGAGGATGCGCGCCGCCCGGTCGACGATCACCTGGAGGTCCTCGGCCGGATAGTGGTCGAGTTTGGTGACGAGGCCGAAGCGGTCGCGCAACGGCGCGCTCACGAGGCCGGTGCGGGTGGTGGCGCCCACGAGGGTGAACGCCGGCAGCTCCAGGCGCAGCGAACGGGCGGCGGGGCCCTTGCCGAGGACCACGTCGAGTTGAAAGTCCTCCATCGCCGGATACAGCACTTCCTCCACTTGCCGCGGCAGGCGGTGAATCTCGTCGATGAAGAGCACGTCGCCTGCCTGCAGGTCGGTGAGGACCGCGGCGAGATCGCCGGCGCGCACGATCGCGGGACCCGACGTGACGCGCAGGTTCACGCCCATCTCCGCGGCGACGATGCCGGCGAGTGTCGTCTTGCCCAACCCGGGCGGACCGGCGAACAGCACGTGATCGGCGGGACGCCCACGGCGGCGCGCCGCTTCGAGCATCACGGAAAGGTGCTGGCGCACCTCGGCCTGACCGACGAACTCGTCGAGGTGCCGCGGCCGCAGGTTGATCTCCTCGGCGCGCTCGATCGGGTCGCTGCCGGGGCCGAGCAACTCCTCGCGGGGCATCAGCGCGCCGCCATCAGGGTCTTGAGGGCGACGCGCAGCAGGTCGGACGCGTCGTCACCGTCGTCGGGTAGCCCGCGCACGGCGAAGGAGATCTCGTCGGGCCCGTAGCCGAGGTTGGCGAGGGCGTTGCGCACGTCGGCGCGGGCGTTGGTGAGCAGCGCACCGGCGTCGCCGTTGACCGCGGCGAGGGTGGCTTCGGGGTCGGCGTCGAGGGCGAGTTTGGTCTTGAGGTCGAGCAGCAAGCGAGCGGCGGTAGTCTTGCCGATGCCGGGCACCGCGCACAGGGCGTCGATGTCGTCGGATGCCACGGCGCGGCGCAGCGCCATCGGCGTGAGATGGCTCAGCACCGCCAGCGCCAGCGCCGGGCCGACCTTGTGGGCCGACAGCAACACTTCGAACGCCACCCGTTCGTCGCTCGTGGCGAAGCCGTACAAAACGATGGCGTCTTCGCGCACGTGGGTGTGCACGTGCAGGAACACCGTGTCGCCGAGGTCGCCGGCGGCGACGAGCGTGCGCGTCGGCACTTGGACCCGGTAGCCGACGCCGTTCACGTCGACGAGCAACTCCCCCGTCGGCATGCGGTCGAGGATCTGGCCGCGCAGCGAACCGATCACTGCGCCACCGCCATCCGCGCGCGACGTGGCCCAAGTGACGCGTGCGTGAGCGCCAGCGCCAGCGCGTCGGCGGCGTCGGGTGGGCGGGGCGGAGCCGCCAGACCGAGTTGGGTCTGGACCATGCGCTGCACCTGCTCCTTGGTGGCGGCGCCGTAGCCGGCCACCACCGACTTCACTTCGTTGGCGGTGTACTCCGCGACCTCGCAGCCCATGGCGTCAGCCAGCGCCAGCGCGATGCCACTCGCCTGCCCCACCGACATCGCAGTGCGCACGTTGGTCTGGAAGAACACCTTCTCCACGGCGACGGCGTCGGGTTGCAGCTCGTCGAGCAGCGTCTGCATGTCGCCGAGCAGGATCGACAAGCGGCGCGGCAGCGGCGCCGCCGGATCGGTACGGATGACTCCTGCGGCCTCGGCCGTGACGCGTCCGTCGGGCGTGGCGCGCACCGCGCCGTAGCCGCAACGCGACAACCCCGGATCGACCCCTAGGACGAACATGCGTTCGTGATGCTACCGGCGGGGTGTGCGCCGGTGGTGGACCGCAATCGGTACGCGTTAGGAGGCCGCTTTGACCGCCGCGATCAACTCGTTCGAGGACCGGAACGTCATACCGGCGATGGCGCGGTGCACGTAGCGGACGATGCCGTCGGCGTCGATCACGAACACGCTGCGGCGGTAGAAGCCGAGCGGGCCGAGCACGCCGTAGGCCTCACCGACCTTCTTGTCGGTGTCAGCCAGCAGCGGGAATTTGTAGCCGCGCTTGCACGAGAACTCGTCGTGGCTCTCGACCGACTGCGGGCTGATCCCGAATACCTTGGCGCCGACCGCGTCGAAGCTCGCCAGGTCACCCTGATACGAGTCGAGTTGTTTCGTGCACACCGGCGTGTTGTCACCGGGATAAAACGCCAGCACGACGGGCGCACCGCGCAACTCGCTCAGCGTGTACGCGACGTCGCCCGTGCCGCGCAAGGTGAAGTCAGGTGCGGTGTCGCCAACGCCGATCGCCATCGGCGTCAGTCTCGCACCGCCGCGGGCATCACCCCAACCCGACCGCCGACGACCCGTCCATGCGCGGACCTTAAGCGTTTCTGGTGCATCCACGACAGGGTCTTTCTGTCGTGGAGACACCAGAACGCGCGCTAGGCGAGCACGGCGAAGAGTTCGTCGGATCTATTCACGATGACGTTGGCATAATGACGTGTACCTTCGCTGCGTGGCCTACGGGTTCGCCGAGAAGCTGGCACAAGCCGACAAGCGCGCCAAGCAAATTGGCGCCATGTGCGACGAGTGGGTAAAGCACAAGGTCGTTCGCCACGAAAAGGATGGCGCGACGGGCGTCCGTGTCATTCGGGTGTGGTTGCCGGGACAACCCGATGGATTGGAGCCAGCGATTAGCGAGTTCGCCCACGCAGCGCGGGCGTCCCTCGACAACATCGCGTACGCGCTCGGCGAGACTGCGGGTGCCGCGTTCGATGAGAAAGCGCGCAAGACGAGCCAGTTTCCGATAGCCACGAAACAGCCGCCGACACCCGCAGATTTCAACGCGTGCATCGGGTGCGTTCCGAAAGGCGCCCGCACGATCATTGAGAACCTGCAACCAACGGCAGACCCAGAAGCGAACGAGTGGCTTGCCAACCTTCGCGAGCTAAACAACGACGACAAGCATCATCTTGGGTTCACCGCTACGGGACACCAATCCGGTTTTGGGATCGGCGCCTCGCGGTTCTTCGACTCGATGACCATCGGTGTGTTGGCCATGCAGTCTCAGCCCGTCGATGACGACGGCGCGATCGAGGTCGGCAGATACTCGGGCTGCGAACTCACGATTGCTGGAAAGACCTACGACCGTGTTGCGATCGAAATCGACGCCGACGTCGACTTCGTCGGCGGCGTACTCAACGGCAAGCACGTTGCGACCGTCGTGAACGCAATAGCGAGCAACCTTCGCGACAAAGTCATCGCGCCGCTGTCGAAGTTCCTCTAAACGGCTCAGCAGCCGCGAGCGGCGAGCAGTTGCGCCCGATCGGTGCGGCGGAACGTGTCCCAATTTTTGTTCTCGGCGGCGATGCCCTCGTCGTCGCTCGGCTCAAGCTGCGCCAACGCGTCGGCGTGCAGCTTGCGGTCGCGAAGTACCGCCTTGCGGTCGGCGTCGGTGAGCTTGCGCAACGCCGCCTCGTCGGGAGTCGTGGCGTCGAGCGTCAAGGTAAGCGCGTTGGCATATCGGCGACATTTGATGTCGTGCTCGTGGTCGGCGTGGTAGTCGATGACGAACGCCGCCAGCGCGCCGACGGCGACCGTCGCCAGGGTGATGCGCCACGCGGCTACGACGCGCTTCATGCGCGCCACGTTACGGCGGTGGTGTCGCGGCGTTCGTTATCGCCGAGGCGCACGCGGGCGCCGCACCCGACGGCGCCCGCTTGACGCCCAGGTGACGGGCGAGGCGATCAGAGTCGGCGACCAGCTCGTCGAGTTCGGCGACGAGCGCGTCGAGGCGGCGCTCAACGTCGGCGCTGTAGTCGGGCGACAACCCGCAGAACCCGTCGATCATCAAGCAGTAGGCGTCGACGCCGCCCAACTCCGCGCCACCCTGGACGTGGACGACGACGTCCTCGGCGAGAAAGCCGCGATGCCCGCTCCTGTCGCGACGATTCTCTGCGGCGGAGAGTTGCTCCCAGAGTTCCGGGCAGGAAGCCATCGTCCAACGGTAGTGACGTTGTGAATTTGAGTCGGCCTGTAAGCGGGATTCTGAGTCGGCGGGTTTCGTGACCAGCGGGAACGTTCGAAACCTTCGCCTTGACCTGCGCTTTTGTCTCGTGCTAGCTCGCGCTGTCCCTCAATGTTTCTCGGCGTGTTGTGTCACGAGAGCGGTGTATGAGTTGTCTTAGCGGATCGTGGTGCCTAGGGTCGATCACGTGGTCGACAAGGACGAGTCGCCACTGCGCGGTTGCCTGCCCGTGACACTCATTTGCGGCGGGGGGATTCTGGCGGCGCTCTGGATGATGGGCGGACAGCTTGTTGTCACGTTCATCCTCGCGTGCGTCATCGTGTACGCCGGCATTGCTAGCGGGCTGTTCCTGGGAGTTCGCAGGCTTTGGCGCGCTGTAAGTGTCGTCGAACTCCCTCCAGGCCCGTCGCAGCCCATGGCGCCCGTCGTGGCGCGTCGATCGTCCGACGCCCCTCCGGCGCCGAGGCCGAGCGGCGAATCGAAGGCAGCATGGACGACCGCCGACGCTTCTGCGCTTCCTCCCGATCCCTGGGAGACATATCTCAACATGCTTGCTGCGCGGCGTCGACAGGCGGCGGACGCCATCAGTTCGAATGAAGTGGAGCTACTTCGCGACCGGTCCGAGCACCAGCGCCGATTGCGAAAACTGCAAGTCGAGGGCGGGCCGAGCGCGTGGGATGAACCAGGCACATGGCCAATGCCGAGCGAGTGGGACATCGAACTACGGGTGTTGTCGTACCGGCGGATGGGACTAGACGAAACAGCGAGACTCTTCATTGATCCCGGCCATCACAGGCGCTCTCGGATCACGAAGTTCCGGGGACGAGTTGCGCCGCATGGTTGAGGCGGGCGACGCCGTTTGGCTGACCGGCGAGATTCGCCCGACAGCCGACAGACGAGTCATGGACGTGACGCTGCACGCGAACATCGGGAATCCGGCACTGAGTAGTTCGAGTCTGGAGCTGTTGGCGCTTGTGTCGGAGGTGTCGGTCTATCGGTCTCGTCCACCGAGCCCCGAGGAAGTGCTCCAGGCCGCGTACGCCGCCGCCTTCCTTGAGCTGTCGGGCGAGTACGAACTCGGCGTCGGTATGACCGCGCACGCAGCGCGCGGTTAAAGCATGCGCCGCAACGAGAGCAAGTTGGCTAAGACGGGCTGAACATGGTCGTCAAATTCACGCACGCAGAATCCTGACCGCGGTTGCTTGTTCGGCAAGTGCGCGTTCGCGAATGTGGGGGTCGCCGCGCGACTGGTGACCCTTGTCGTGCTGGCAGTTTGCGTTTAGGCGTCGACGAAGTCCGCTTCGAATCCGATACGGGTGTAAATCGGCGCCTTGCCTTCGTTCCCGTCGGCAAGCGACCAGCCAGGCGTCGCCCCACCCGCGCCGTGAATGGCGGCGCGGATCGCGCCGCTAGTGATACGGACAATCTCGGCTTCGTCGCTGCCAGCAACGATCAACTCAAACGTGACCGTGCCGGTTGAGTACTCAGTACCGATGATCGGGTCGACGACTCGCTCGTCTTGCAGCAACTCTTCCATGACGTCGCCCAGCTGCTCTTCGAGACCCTGACGAAATTCATCCGGGGTGGCGTTAGGGCAGGAGGCCTGGACCTTGAACATGACGCGCAGCTCTAACTCATTGGATTTCGCCATGCCCATCACCACCTTTCCTGTTCCGCTTGCCCCAAGGTGTGTTGTCCTGTGCAACTAAGTATTACCTGTTGTAGAGCCATGTCTACCATCGGGAGTGCCACCTGGGGTCGGAATAGGGTCCTTCGGCGGCAATTCATTACCGATCTAATCGGTGGCTTCGGTGGCGTCACCATGGCAACAGATCACTGAGGCGTGATTGACCCGTTCGCGGTAATGGTTGGGGTTCGAGGGCGTCTTCGAAAAGGTGATCGAGTGATCTCCACAGGGGCAATGGAAGATCGTGTAGCCCTTCTTAGTGGTGCGGGCGATGACCCAGCCCATCTCGCGCATGTTCGCGAATCCGTCTTCGCGTTCGCTGTCGGCCACTGACGGCCCCCCTCAGCACTCCGTTACCAAATCTCGTGGTGCGCCTCCGCGAACGCAACGAACGCCAAGCTTACATCGGTGTTCTTTGGCAGAAGAAGAGCGCTACTCGGGTCCGCGTGGCTCACGCGTTCCAGTGAGTGCCGCCGGCGCGTCGGCCGCGCATCCGTGCCCCGGCACCGACCAGCACGAGCGCCCCACCGGCCAGAATCCACGCATCGGCACCAGTAGTCGGCAGTTGGCCGGTCGGCGTGGTCCGTGACGATCGCACGACAGGCACGCGGTCGAACGGTGCGCGGTTGGACTCGCACGCGATGCCGTCGTTGTCTTGATCGAGGCGGTCAGGGTCTGACGGGTCGGCGCGGAGATGCGCCTGCGCTGCCGCCTGGCTCGGGAAGTCGGAGCAGTTCTGATCGTCCGGCGCGGCTGTTGTTGTCGTCGCGGGCGCCGTAGTTGTGACTGTCGTCGGCGGCGTGCCCGTCGTTGTCGTTGTCGCGACCGTCGTGCTGGTCGTCGACGACGAGGTGGTGGTGCTCGTCGTCGTGCTGGTGGTCGTGGTGGCCGTCTGAGCGAAGGCCGCGGCACCCAAGGACGACAACACGATCACGAACCCAGCCACGATCAATCGACGGCGCATGAGAATTGCTCCCCCCACTAGTCCGTGACAGAACGCTACTCACGCGCGGGCGCGTATGCACCAGAACCACTGGCGAACGCGTAGCGGTCCCGCCGACTCTCTTCCATGCGCTGGACCAAAGTCGGCGGGACCAACGACGAAGGTACGCGGCGGCGGGCGAGTAGGACAAGTGTCCTCCGCTCCGGGGGTGGGTGACGCTGGTCCAGCGAGCCGCGACCGGCCCGATGCGGACCTCGCCGAGAAGATCGACGGGATGCGCAACGAACTCGACGACCTGACCGCGCGAGTGGCCGCGCTTTCGGATCAACCTCGCGCTGGGGCGACGAGCGCGCGCCCTACTGCCGAACGTGTGCCGTGACGAACCGTTCACGTCGGCGCCCGATGATGCATTGAGCGATCAATGACAAGCCACACGACTCCCAATGCAACCATCGCCGTCGTCAGCACCACCGAAGACATCGTTCCCGGCTGGTGAGCTTGGTACCAGTTGGTAAGCGCAGCCGAGGCGTCGACAACAAGGGTGATTCCGACTGCGAGACGTTCGTGTTCATGTTTCCACACGAGGTAGCCGCCGATTAAGGACCCGACGACGAACACCCCGCATGGCAAAGCAATACCGGCGACGCGGGGGACTAGCCAGCCGGGGGTCCCGTCGAATCCCCACTGCAATGGAATTCGCGGACGATGGCGTGTTTCGGTCACCGTTTGGATCGCGATGAGTGAGCACACCACGGCGCCGAGCCCGATCGCCGCGATGGCGAGGATGTGATGCGATCGACGCTGTGGTCCCCTGTGTCGCCCTGCCATCTAGTGGCGTGTCGAGGCCGTACTGCGAGCGCGCATCGCTGGCGCCGACGGCTGGTGATGGCAGCGAGGCTCGCGGATTCTGTGCACGCTCGGCTTTTGCTGGGCTCGTACGCCTACATCTGGTTCGCGTCGTCGCCGGCTTAAGTCGATGACGATCGCGACGAGCGCGAGCGCGGCGATTACCAATGGTGTCGCGTGAGGGCCCCACGTAACCAGAGCTGCGGCAACCGCGCCGAGGGCGACACCGACTGACAAATCACGAGTCTTTGCTCGCCGCGCGTCGTACACGGCCGCGGATACTACGGCCCGCTTGCCGGTTGCGTTTCTGTTCGTTCGGCGTACCGTCGACGAGCGCAGGAGGTCACGCCATGACGCCGCAATACTCGCCTTCGTTGCGCCTGAGGGACCTCGCGACCGATTACGCCGCTGACCGGGCGGCGCTCCACATTTGGCAACCGAAGACCGCTAGGACGGAGCGGTCTCGGCTTTTCAGGTTGTTCACCGTCGCAGGAGTGACACGGATCGACGAGCTGGGCGATATCCCTGCTGACTGGCGTCAACTGATGGCAGACCTGACGCCATACACCCAGGCAAATAGACGAGCTTCGTTTCGTGGGTTCGTGACGTGGCTATTCGATACGGGAGTCATCCCGACCGATGAGCGACTCCTCGATATCCCGACGTCGAGCGCGCGACACAGGTCCCGGTTGGACAACGCTCGAATCGATGTCGAGCTTGTGCTTTCGACGGCTTCGCCACGCGAGGCGTTGGTTGTGGCTCTCATGGGGTATTGCGGCTTGCGCCGAGTCGAGGTTGCGCGGCTGACGTGGGCATGTGTGGATCTTCGGCGTCGAAAGTTCATTGTCCGTGGGAAGGCCGGTCGCGAGCGAGTGCTGGATCTGCGCGACGCATACGACCACGTCGCGCGTGCGCGCGGCCCGTTCGCACGGCCTGATGGCTTCGTCGTGGCGTCCGAGAGACGCTGGCCACAAGGGCTGAATGAAACGAAGATCTGGTTGGAGGCTCGAAGGGCACTCGACCGGGCAGGCGTGTCCGCTCCGCCAAAGGCGCTACGGGCGGAAGCTGTTGCGCGTTTGGCCGAATCCGGTGCGAGCGTGGAACAGCTACGCGCGTTTCTGGGCCACGACGATCCGAGCGCTATCGACGACTATCTGCCCCGGTTCGTGACTGATCCGGTCCGCACCGTCAACCGCCAGCCGGGTTCGGGCGATCGTCCCCGGCCGGAAAACGCGTCGCCGGCGCGCTGGGCCTTCCGCTGGGCGCTGTCTCCAAGCGCGTGCGCTGGTCCAGTCACGGGCGAGCTTGCGTCGCTCTCCGAACTTGTCGAGTGGTATCTGGAACGACGACGGTCAGATTGGCTTCCCGTGACGTACGCCAGTCAGGCGCTCATGCTTCGACAGTTAGCAGCCAGCGCCGATCTGTTGACCTATGACTCCGTCCGCGCATGGCTGACGCAGGGAGAGTGCGCTCGCAACACGGTTCGCGTCCGCACCATCTCGGTACGTTGCTTCATCCGCGAGCTGCTGGCGGCCGGGCTGATCGTCGCTGACCCGACAAAAGCGCTCAAGACGCCCCGTCTCGTCGCGAACGCCCCGCGACGACTGTCCGACGACGATTGCGCGGTGCTGTTGAAAGCGAACCGTGGCCCAACGGTCACGCTCATCCTGCTGCTGATGTTGTGCCACGCGCTCACGGCGACGCAGATGCATCGCCTCGGCATAGGCGACGTAGATGTGGATCACCTGGTGCTCAAGCATCCCGAAACGGGATTGATCCCACTCAGCGTCGAGGTCGCCTTGGCGGTGCGGAGACATCTCGCGGCTGGTGATCGGACGAATGGCCCGCTGTTTGTCGGCGCATCCGGTCAACGGATGTCCCGCCAACGGATTACAGGCACGGTGCTCTCAGCCTTCAAGCGGGCCGAACTGTCGGGAAGCGCGAAGACACTGCAAGCGACGGCAATCGCCCACTTCGTCGAGAGCGGCGCCCCCGTCCATGCGATCCGCGACGCGGCCGGACACAAGGCGTTGTCGACAACCTTTCGTCACCTGCAGGTCGGGCAAGAGGCGGGATCACGAGAGTTCGCCCCACGGGCCTGGCCGATCCCAAGCTCGCCGGACAGCCAGTACTTCACGTTGCGCGAGGCGGCGCTCGCACTCGGAATCTCGATCGGCTGGCTGGCAACAGTACGCAGACAAGCAAACGTTGTTGGCTCCCGAACACCGACCGGCAACGTCGTCTTCACCACCTCCGATATTCACACGCTCCGGGGATACCTCAACGCACATCGGCGCGGGAACCCGCGCCACGTACCGGCGCGCATAGCTGAACAGATCGTGCGACTGCACGACGATGACGATCGACCATTCGCGTGGATCTCTCGCCATCTGAACGCAGCAAGAGCCGCGACCGGCGAGGCTGCCGTGTGGACGCCGTACCGGATCGCGGTTGCCTACCGAGGAGGAAAAGCGCCATGGACCTCGAACGACTTATCACCGAGTACATCAACGAGCGGGTCGCGCTCGACGAGATCCAAGGCTCAACCGCCACCGCAACGGCAGCGACGCTGCGACACCTCGCCGAGTACATCGCCGAGTCAGACACAAACGACGTCACCGAGCACGCGATCCGCGCATGGCTCAGCAACCCATCGTGGTCGGCCATGACCAAGTGCGGATATCTCAGCCACATACGCGGATGGTGCGACTGGCTCAGCCGTCACCATTTGGTCGCCATGAATCCCTGCGCATCAATACGAGGCCCACGCCGCCCCAGGCGCGTCCCGCGGCCCGGCACACGAGCACAAATCAAGGCGCTGTACGAGCAATGCGAAACCCTCGACGACAGGCGAATCGTGTCACTCATGGTTCAAGAAGGGTTGCGCTGCGTCGAAGTGGCGAGACTCGATTGGCGCGACATCGATGCCGAGTCCCTCGTCGCAGCCGTTCGCGGCAAAGCAAGCCACGAACGCTACGTACCGATCTCGACTGAATCCCAAAAGCTGCTGAACATCACCGAGAAGCCCGCCTCTGGCCCCGTCGTCACAGCCCGCCGCCGAGACGGACGAGCCACACCACGAGCCGTCTCGCATCGCGTAAGCAAACTCGCGCAACGAGCCGGGTTACCCCTCCGCGCGCACGACCTGCGAGCGACCGCAGCCACCGACATGCTCAACGCAGGAGCCCACATACGAGACGTGCAATCGATCCTCGGTCACGCCCACCTGACGACAACCGGCAAGTACGTCAAGCCCACTTGGGCGCACTTGGAACAGGCGATTACGGGACGCAGATACACCACCACATGACGCCCGAACCTCGCCTTTCGGCGGGGGTTGGCCGGGCGCTCGTGGCGTGAACGGCGCGGCCGTCACAAAGGTGTAGCGGATGGGCCCTAGGCACCTACTGCGTCCACAAGGACACGTCGAGGGCGCCCTCGAGGAACGGGAACCGCTCGACGACCGCAGGCGCGATCGCGACGGTCCACCTAAGCCCTGAGCGCACGTTCCACGTCGACAACGCCTCGGCGACCTCGCGCTCGACCTCGGGTGCATTGACGCCGTTGATGCGTGCGCGGTGGGCCTTCGCCTTGAAGCCGAGCCCGTTTACTTCGGCACGCCCAAAGTGCAAGACGAGGTTGCATTCGGTGCACGCCACCGCGAAGCCCGTCACCGTGGCGACGCGGCGCGCCTCGTCGTAGTCCCACTCCTCATGGCAAACAAGCGCGTGGTGGTGGCGCCGCAGTAGTCGCACGCGCCGCCATGCTCGGCTCGCACCTGCTTGCGGAGGCCTTCCAACGCGCACGGGGAAGGCGGTTGGCAAGGCTGCCGCGCCGAAGCGGCTTGGCACGAGTTCGATGCGCAGGCGACTTGCCACGTCACGGAACGGTACGCCGACGGTGTGACGCCTAACCGAGGGGCGCTTAGGAGGATGTCACCCGCGAGGAACATCACGACGGCGGATTGGAGTGCCGCATCGGCGAGCTACTCGGCCCGCCGCTTTGACCAACGGGCGACCTTTCCGACGCGACGGCAAGGTCGAGTTCGGCGGCGAGCACTACCGCTTATCCAAGGGCCTCGCGTATGCGGTCGAGCCGCGCCGTAACTATTTGGGAGGCCGCCGCGAACTGCTCGCCTGAGTTCGCGACGCGAAGGACCGCCATGTCTGCGCGCAACCGTGCAATGTGCGAGCGCGCCACAGGTGAAACGCGTTTGCTGGGCTGCGACGGCGGTTTCCCGAGCATGTGCTCGACCATTGCGTTCGCGACCTCCAGGCGCCGACGGTCTATATCTGCGAGGGCCGCCAACTGTTCGCGGTTGTGCGGGCCCGGCAACGGCCGCCGGAGCCCGGTGGTGCGCGAGTCCGCGTTCATGCGCCCACCGCGCCGTGCTCGCTCAAGTGTCTGCGGACGAAATCAAGCTGCCCGCACCGGTCGAGATATTCCAACGCACGCACCAGGTCGCGCGCTTGGCGCTGCCCGCGGTCTCGCCACGCCTCGCGAACGATCATCAGTTGTTGCGCCAGAACGACACCACGACCGCGGCCCTCATCGAGACCCAACAACACGTCGATCGCACCATCCAACGCCGCCGGGTCAGCTAACACCGCCTCGCCGTCGCGCAAGTCACGCGCTACGCAGGCGGTGCAGCACTCGCCGGGGAAGGCCCAGCCGAGTGCAAACCCGTTGCCCACGTGGCTGCTGGCGTACGCGGCCGTGGCTCCGAACGCCTCCGCGACGAGGCGGTCGTGGGCTTCGATAGCCAATTGGCGCGGCTCAAAGCCACCGGGAACTTCCGACTCCCGCTTGCGAACGATCGAGACCGGCGAAGCCGAGTCGTCGGACTGCCGCTTATTCCGGTCCATTGCTCAACTCACTCTCGCGACGCGCGCGTAGGCGGGCGACGTAGTCATCAAGGTCTGCGCGGGCGACCCGCGGTTGGCCGCCGACCTTGATGACCGGCAGGTCGCCGGCCCGGACGAGGCGCCGAACGGTGCGGTCGCTCGTGCGCAGCAGACTTGCGACCTCGTCGTACGTGAACACCATCGGCACGAGCCAATCATCGGCGTTGGCGCCCGAAGCGCCAAGCGTTGGCCGCTCGTGGCCGCCATTGACCACAAACGCGAGAGCAGCGAGTGCCGACGGCATCGCGACGCCCTGTGATCGGCACCATGCGGCGTGACCATCAAGCGCGCGACGCAAGTGCCGACGTGCGCCGTCATCGAGCCTCAGCGCGTACAACTCGCTAAGCGGCGTCATCGTCGCCGTTCGGGTCGAGCAACGCGTCGCGGCGGTCGCGCACGTTCCAGTGGTGCCAGCGGCCCTGCTCGCGCACGTACGCGAGACCAATGGCATGCCGGGTTATCCACGCGTCGAGTCGACGCAACGCGGCCTCGTCGGCGGTCGCCATGAGTTCGCGGCTACGGCGCCCCAGCCACTCAATCAACGGCCCGTCGGCCCGCGTCGAGCGCCAGCCGTCGGGCAAGTCGGCCTCGGCCGCAATGTGGTCGGCGAGTTCGGCGTCGGTCATCGCCCGTCCCATCGCCGGGGCGGTGGAGACCATCGCCGTCACCGCCTGCACGAGCGCCGCCTCGCTCACCCGGTCGCGGGCGTCAGGGTCGGCCGCGCTGCGCACGTCGGCGAGCGCGATCCGCAGCTCGCGGGCCGCGGGCACGCTCCCGGCCTCGACCATTTCCGCCAGGTCGACCACGAGTTCGGCCTCGGCGGCGTCAACGGCGTCGAGCGACGGCGGCAACGAGCTAAGCCACGCCCGCACGGCGTCAACGAGGCCACGCTCGCCCGGCTCGTAGCTGGCGACGTCGGGCGGGGGTGACACCGTCGGGGGCGACGGCTTGGGCGGCGTCTTGCGGGCCTTGGCGACCCGGCAGGCGTCACTACACCACTTGCGTGGCGTCGTGCCTCGCGAGAGTGGGATCGGGTCGCCGCAACCGGCGCAGGTGGGCATCTCAATGGCCTCCTGGGGCATCGGCGGGCTTGTACGAACGTGAGCGCGAACCCAGGAGGCCTAACGAGGCCAGGGTTGAGAGCGCGCCAGCGGCCCTAGGGATTGCGAAGCCCTTGGGGGTGCGGCCGCGCGTTACTTCGCATGATTCGCTTTGTTCGCCGGGGTAGATCACTGGCGCCACTCGCCTTGCTTCGCTTTGTTCGCTTGTTCCGCGTATGCGGGAGCGAAGATGACGTCGATCGGTCGGCCGCGGGTTGGTGACGAAACCGCGATGACCTTGCCCTCGGTGATGAGGCGCGAGCGGGTGCGGTCGAGAGTCTTGGCGTCCTTGTGACCACTGAACAACGCGCTTTGTTCTTTGCCGGTAAGCCCGGCGGGGCCAGCCTTCGTGACGGCCGTCATGAGAGTGTCGGCGATCGGGTCGCCCGTGACGTCGCCCCAAATGAAACGGGCCGATGCTTCGGCGTAGCTCCACACCGCGTGAGCAGCACGCACGTGCGTCGTGGTGATCTGGTTGGTGCCGTCAGCAATGGCGTAAATCACTGACAGACGCAACAACAACGCTTCGGCTCTTGCCGTGATTGCACCGACGAGACCGTCGTCGACCTGCTCGGCAAGGTCGGTATAGATCGAAGCCCACAACGCCTTGGCGTCGTCGTCCCGCGTCAGCGTGCCGATCTTGCGCGCCTCCCCCAACGCCCGGCGAACTAAGCGAACCAAGCGATCAAACTCAGCGGGCGGCAACGCGCCGCCCTCGGGCAACAACTTGGACCGCCTCGCGAGGATGACCAAGAACCGGTTGGCAAAGCCGTTGGCAACCTCGGTGTCGCTCAGCTTGCGGCGCAGTTCCTCGACGGTGATGTGGGCCAGGACTGAGATGTGCGCGCCAGCGGCGTGCATCGGGTCTTTCTTCGTCATCACGCCGATGTCGCCCGTGTCGAACGCGTCGCGGAGCACGGCCGACACCGTGTTGCCGTCGCGCGCCGCCGCTGTCAACGTTCGTGCGAACTCGGGCTCGACGGCAAGCAACCGCTTGTCGGTGGGCGCGCTCTTGTCGTCCTCACTCATCGGGTCGCGCACGGCGGCGATGAGACCCTCGCCCGTGGAGAGGCCCCCCATCACGCGCGTCTTGCTCCACACCTGATCGGCCTCGGCGAACAGGCGCGAGATTTGCCGGTGGGCGGTGCCTTTGCGGCCGCGCGAAGTGGCGCCGACGGTCACCGCGTACAGCCGGGCCGGGTGTTTCGCGCCATCGGCGACCGCGTGCGGTCCCGCGCCCACGGCGTTCCCGAACTCGACGAGCGCGTCAACAAGCAGCGCGGCCCGGTCGGCCTCGGTGTGCGGCTCCAACGTGCGCACAATGTCGCCAAAGATGCCGTGCAGCGCCGCATCGCCGAGCGTCGGCCAGCCGCCCGCGGCCGCTTCGCCAAGGTCGATGCTCGCCGCAAGCGCGTCGATGGTGTCGTGTACGTCGACGTGGGTCATGTGACCACCGCCCGCAACGCACGCGCCGCCGCTGTGAGGTCGCCGCCGTAGTGCAACGCAGCGAAGGCGCCGAAGCGGTCGTAGCTCGTGTCCGCCAGCAACGGCGGCGCCGACGACGTGAACACGTGCAGCCGGTCCGTGCCAAGGGCGTTGGTCGTCGCCGAAACTCCGGCGCGCTTGCCCGGTCGGCACCAATAGCCAAGGTCGCCGCGCTGGCCAACAAAGCGCCAGCCGTGCGGCTCCAAAACGTCCGACCACGACGTCGTAGCGTTGAACACGTCGCCCGGCCGCGGCGCGGCCGATGCGTCGTGGTGACGCATCGGCCGCGCCTCAATGACGGGTGGCCGCAACAGCTCGACAACATGCGCGGGCAACGCCGCAACTTCGGCGAGCGGGCGCATCCATTCGTAGCGCTGCCCGTTCGGATGCACCGACGGCGGCAGCACGACGTAGCCACGCCCACCGACTTTCACGTCGACGCCCGGCCCGAGCTTGTGCGCGCCGTTCATCAACTCGCCGAGCGGGCGACGAAAGAACAAGTGACGCCCGCCCGCGCCGGTGACCGACGTCAACGTCGACGGCAATGTGCCGAGCGCGGCGAGCGATTCATCGCCGCCGTTACGCGGGTCGACGTCCAGCACCACGAGATGGTCGACAACGCGCGCACCGATGTTGGCGCGGGGATACTTCCGCGCCCACCGCGCCACAAGTGCGAGGTCGGTGGTGCCATCGCGGTGTCCGTGCGCCGTCAACGGCGCCTTGCCGCGGTAGCACAAGGGGAACACCGACCAACCGAGCGACGCAAGGAAGATCGCCTCGTCGGCAAAAACCCGGTCGGCCGTCACGCAATGACCTCAGGTTGTGCGAGCACGTCGAGGTCGAGCAGCGCGTCGTCGAGGGCATCGGCGATACGCCCCGTGAGGTCGTGCACCAACCCGCGCGCCAACGCGCCGAGGGCTTGCTCGTCGCCGCCGTACTCCCGGTGCAACGCCGAAATGGCCTCGATCGCGCGCGCCACTAAGTCACCTCGTCCTGCGTTCGTCGCGACGACGACAACGCGCGTTCCAGAACTACGAGCGCGCGCCGGTCAGTCGGCGGGGTAGGGAGTCCTTGGCGGCGGCGGGATTCGATGACGGCGCGCCTGCGTTCCTCGGCGGTCATTTCGTGCCCGCCCGCAACGCATCGAGGCTCTCACGGCGCACTCGCCACACGCGCCCGGCGCGATACGCGTCGAGGGCGCCGTTCGCGATCAGCGCGTCTACGGTGCTAATCGCGATGCGGCACAAGCGCGCGACTTCGCGCTTGGAAAGGTCGCCGTCGTCGCCAATGATTTCGTCTTTAGTTGGGTTGCCCAAATTCGCGTTTCCTTGCGCGCGTCAGCAGGAATGGGGATTGCATACGGGGTCACACCGACCTTGGGCCGGGCGTACAACGGTCGCCAAGCGATGCCGTTGGAGGCATCGAACACGAGGATTAACGGGGCGTCAATGGGTTCGACGTATAAAGCTTTAACTTGTCAAACGCCAACGCCCCTGCGGTGACAACATCGTCTTCGCGGCTAAGCGCGCCAACGAATGTTGTCGACGGGCACGCGATCTTCGATCGACGTGTGCCGCGCGTTCGTTGCGCGCTCGACGATGATGCGGTCAATGAACGCCGTGACAACCTCGCGTTGGACCTCCAGCGGCAACGTCGACCACTCCTTGCGCAGTTTTTTCGGGTTGCGCAACAACGCGTCGACGCGCGCGGGACGACTGCGTACCGTTGCCACCGCGGCGAGCGCCGCGTCTCGCCGTTCCATCAATGGCTTGCGCGCCGCCATCCATTCGGCGAGCGTGATCTCGCCGCGACCGCGCAGGGCCGCGAGTTCCGCTAGGTCGCGTTCGATTCGCTCCACGTCACCACTGACGGACGCGTCGGTCGTCGAGGCGTCGGCAAGCACGGTGCCGTCGAGCGCCGCGAACAGCGCCTCGATGACGTGGGTCTCAAGTTTCGCCGCGTCAACCGCCTGCGCGGGTCCACGCCGAACACCCGGCGCGCCACGCCCGGCGCCCGGGCGAACGGTGCGCGTCGCGTAGGTCGGTCGGTTGCGCGCGTTACCCCGCGGGTCGTCGCCAGCGCCACGGTCCATGCGGCCGTTCATTTGGTCGCCCTCGGGCGTGAACACGAGGCCCGCCAAGAGATACTTGCGAGCGGGGCGGGTGTGCTTACGCGACGGGTCGGCGAGCACGGCGCGCAGCTTCTCGTAGGTGTCACGGTCGAGCACCGGCTCCCATGTTCCCGGCCCCGCGACCTCGCGCCGATGGATGCGTTGCGCGATAACCGCCGGGTTCAGCAACGCGGTACGAATCGAGGTCGAGTTCCACTTGGCGGCCTTGCGCGGCTTAATGCCCGCGGCGTCGAGTTCGCGGGCGACGCGCAGCAGCGACGCGCCCTCAAGCACGCGGCGGGCCATGAGTTGCAGCACGTCGCGCTCGGATTCGTCGACCACATAACCTGGCGCGTACCCGTACGGCGGCGGCCCTGAGGGTGGTGTGCCCTTCGCCGCCAGTTCGTCCATTTTCGCTTGGATGCGTTCGCCCATTCGTTCGCTCTCATGTTGGGCCGCCGCGCCCAACATGCGTGCGACCATGCGGCCGGACGCTGTTGACAGGTCTACAAGACCCGCGGCGACGGTGTGCACAGTTGTATTGCCGCCCTCGATCACGTCGACGAGGCGCTCAAGGTCTCGCGTGCGCCGGTAAAGCCGGTCGGAGTGGTATACGACGACGGCGTCCACCTCGCGGTTGTCGAGCATGTCGACGAGCCGCTCAAACTGCGGACGACGTCGCTTCGCGTACGCCGACATGTCGTTATCAACGAGCACGTCGTCAGCGGCAACGTGGAGTCCGTGCGAACGAGCGAGGTCGCGGCACAACTTGACTTGCCGTTCCACGCCGAGCGCGTCGCCCGCTTCGTCCTTGGAGATGCGGGCGTAGATGGCGGCGCGACCAGCGCCCACGGCGCCGTCTCTGACAGCTAGGGCCATTGGCCCATGGTACGTCTACGCCAACACTGTTGTAAATAACTCGTCGGAGATGTCGAAGTTGGCGTAGACGTTCTGGACGTCGTCGTTGTCTTCGAGCGCGTCCATCATGCGCAGGACCTGCTTGGCCACGTTCTCTTCCGTGACCGGGACGGAGTTCTGCGGCAGCATCGTCGTCTCCGCCGAGTCGATGGCGATGCCGGCTTCCTCGAGCGCGGTGCGCAGCGCGGACAGATCCGCGGGCGCGCACGTGACCTGGAACACGTCGCCTTGCTCCGCGATGTCCTCGGCGCCGGCTTCGAGGGCGACCTCCATCAGCTGCTCCTCGCCGACCGAGGCCGGCACCATGATCACGCCTTTGCGCTCGAACTGCCACGACACCGCGCCGGGCTCGGCCATGGCGCCGCCGTTCTTCGAGAAGATCGAGCGCACTTCGGCGCCGGTGCGGTTGCGGTTGTCGGTGAGCGCGTCGACGAGCATGGCCACACCGCCGGCTGAGTACCCCTCGTACATCACCGACTCGTAGCGCACGCCTTCGGTCTCACCGGCGCCGCGCTTCGTGGCGCGCTCGATGTTGTCCATGGGGACGGAGCTGTCGCGCGCCTTTTGGATCGCGGCGCGCAGCGACGCGTTCATCGTCGGGTCGCCGCCGCCTTCGCGCGCCGCGACTTCGACCTGGCGCAGCAGCTTGGCGAACTGCTTCGCCCGCGCCGCGTCGGCCGCGCCCTTCTTGTGCTTGATGGTCGCCCACTTTGAATGTCCACTCACGACACAAATCCTTCCAAGAACAACTGGTGAATGCGAACGTCGCCGGAAAGCTCCGGGTGAAAGCTGGAGACGAGAACCGAGCCTGAACGGCACAGCACCGGCTCGTTGTCGATGGCGGCGAGGACTTCGACGTCGTCGCCGACGCGCTCCACGCGCGGTGCACGGATGAACACCGCGTGGAACGGGTTGTCCATCCCCAACACAGCCACGTCCGTCTCGAAGCTGTCGACCTGGCGCCCCCACGCGTTGCGCCGCACCCCGACGTCGATGGCGCCGAAGCTGCGTTGGTCGGCGCGCCCGTCGAGGACGTCGCTCGCCAGCAGGATCATCCCCGCACACGTGCCCAGCGCCGGCGTCCGGTCCTCGAGCAGCTTGGCGACGGGGTCGAAAAGGAGGCTGCGCTCGAGCAGCATCGACATGGTCGTCGACTCGCCGCCCGGCAACACGAGCGCGTCGACGCCTTCGAGGTGGTGCGGTTGCTTTACGGCGACGGTGTCGACGCCGAGGCGCGCGAACGCGTCAGCGTGGTTCTGGACCGCGCCCTGCACGGCCAGGATGCCGACCAACACCTGGAGGCACCGGCCCTACCACCCGCGGTCGGCGAGCGGCGTCTCGACCGACGCCGCGTCGATGCCGCGCATCGCCTCGCCGAGGCCGCGCGACACCTTGGCCACCACGTCGGCGTCGAGGTAGTGCGTGGTCGCCTCGACGATGGCGGCGGCGCGCCGCGCCGGGTCGTCGCTCTTGAAGATGCCCGAGCCGACGAACACGGCTTCGGCGCCGAGCTGCATGACGAGCGCGGCGTCGGCAGGGGTGGCGATGCCGCCGGCGCAGAACATCGGGACCGGCAGCTTGCCGATCGTCGCGATCTCTTCGACCAGATCGATCGGCGCCTGCAACTCCTTGGCCCAGCGGTACCGCTCGGCCGCGTCGGCAGTGCCGATGGCGCGGATGTCCTGGGTGATCTTGCGCAGGTGACGCACGGCGTGGACGACATCACCGGTGCCCGCCTCGCCCTTCGAGCGGATCATCGCCGCGCCCTCGCTGATGCGCCGCAGGGCCTCGCCCAGGTTGGTGGCGCCGCACACGAAGGGCACGTCGAAGCCCCACTTGTCGATGTGGTGCGCCTCGTCGGCCGGGGTGAGCACCTCAGATTCGTCGATGAAGTCGACGCCGAGCGCCTGGAGCACTTGCGCCTCGGCGAAGTGGCCGATGCGCGCCTTGGCCATGACGGGAATCGTGACGGCCGCCTTGATGCCTTCGATCAGCGCCGGGTCGCTCATGCGGGCGACGCCGCCGTCGCGGCGGATGTCGGCGGGCACGCGCTCGAGCGCCATGACCGATACTGCGCCGGCATCCTCGGCGATCTTGGCCTGCTCGGCGTCGACGACGTCCATGATGACGCCGCCGCGGAGCATCTCGGCGAGGCCCCGCTTGACGCGGTCGGTTCCGACAGATTTCTCGCTCATCGCTTCCCCAGCGTAGTGGTCGTCGCCGTCGCCGATTTCATCGTTATTACGCCGTTGGTGGGCACCAGCGAGACCCACACGCGGCCCACGGGCAGCAGGATGGGCGACCCGGTGGCCGTGTCGACGTAGGTCGTGACCGCCTTCTGCGTGGGCTTCGACCAGCGCGCCTGCACGACGGCGCCGTCGCAGGCAACTTGGGCCTTGCCCGTCCCGGTAATGACCGCCTCGTCGACGCCGAAGTTGGCGCGGTCGGTGTACGGCGTCGGCTGGTACGGGACGGTCTCGAGGATGATGCAGCTCGTCGACAGGCGCGAGTGGTCTTCGAGGACGTGCACCGTCCCGTTGGTCGAGCGCAGCCACAGCTGCTTCGACGCGTCCCACGTCCAGTCCGCCGTCGTCAGCGAACCGAACACGACCCGCAGGCCGGTGATCGGCTGCGCGGAGGGATTGGCCTGGCCGAACGACGTCCCAGGGCGCACGCGGGCGAACAGCGGTGGCGGCGGGGCGACGCCGGGCTTGAGCTGGGCCCGCAGCTTCGTCGTGTTCGCGTAAGTCGCATACGGCCGCACCTTGCCGGCGCGCTTGTAGACACCGACGCTCGGGTCGTCGCTTTCGGTGACGGTCAGCACGCCCGTCGCCTTCACCTTGTTGATGAACGGCGTGATGCCGCCGCTGAACGCGAATACGCCGCCGATCGGCGCCACCACCGCCGCGTCCGTCGACCGCACCGAACGGACCGGCCCGACGACGGTCGCGTCCTTCGACTGGAACACCGACAAGAAGCGGACGACGGAGCCTTCGACGCGTTCTTCGTAGATCACATCCGCGTCGTTGAGGCCGATCTGGGGGCGCGCCTGGGGCGAGTTGTCGACCTTGACGATCACCGCCGGCCGGCGTGCGACCGACGGGCTGACGAGCGCGCCGGTCAACGGCGACGCCTCGGTGTCGACGGTCGTCGACGTGGAAGGGATCGTCGGCGCCAGTTCGCCGTTGCCCGTCTCGCTGAACGACGACTTCTTGCCTGAACATGCGGTCGCCACCAACAGCAGTGCGATCGCCGCCATCAGGCGGCGACTAACCAACGGACGCGTTACCTGGCGCGGGCAGCTCGACCCAGGTCTGGCCGGGCAGCAGGTCGATCGCCTTGCCGCCGGCGTCCTTGAGTTCGATCGGCGACGCATCGGCGGGCTTGGCCCAGGTGCCTTTCGTGAGTTTCCCGTCGCGGATGACCCAGGCCTCGCCCCCACCCGTGAGGGTCGCTTCGGGCACGATCGAATTGGACCGGTCGCGCTCGCCGGTGTCGGGATACTGCACGAACATCACCACGATGTTGCGCGGGGCGATGGCGGCGCCGTTGGCGTCGGTCGTCGCCTGACCCTCCTGCACGCGGTGCGGCGCACCCCCCGGCCAGGTCCACTCGACGCTGGTACTCGTCGCCCGGTCGGGCATCTTCCAGTGCAGGTCGAGCTTGGCGACGGCGCTGCCCTCCGCCGTGGTGCCGGCAGCGGCGAAATGGAACAGCGGCTTCGCCGCGGTCGCGTCCTTCGCCGCCGCGGCTTCGTAGAACACGTGCGTGCTCGAGAACAGGTTGTACGGCGCCGGGCGCGAGCCGTCGCGGTGATACGCCGTCGGCAGCTTGTCGGGGTGCAGGTCGATCACCGGCGCCCGGTCGATGAGCGACTGGAAGTCGCCGTTGGTGCCCGAGTAGGCGAACAGCGGCTTCCCGATCGCTTCGGCGATGTGCAGGTCCGTCGAGCGCGCCGAGCGGATCGGCCCGATCGTGGCGGCGTCCTTCGACTGGAAGATCGCCATCAGGCGGGTGATACCGCCTTCGACGCCTTCGCACACGACGATGTCGGCCGAGCCGATGCCTGATTGCGGATACGACTTGGCGGCGTAGTTGTCGATCTTGACGATCAGCGCGGGGCGGTTGCGCGTCGCCGCGTCGGCCGGCAGACCCGTCAGCGGCGCGACGTCGGCCGACGCCGCCGCCGCGGTCGTCGACGTCGCCGCCTTGCGCGTCGTGGTCGACGATTTGTCGGAGCCCTTCGACCCGCACGCGGCAAGCAGGGCGGCGGCCACGACGGCCGCCACGACGACGCGTCTCACAGTTCGCGCAGCGCTTCGATGCGCTCCTCGAGCGGCGGGTGCGTGTCGAAGAGGCGGCCCAGCCACGCCAGGCGGCCTTCTTCTTGACGGCGGGCGACGGGCGCCTCGATCCACAGATGCGCAGTGGCGCGCGAACCAGAGTGCACGACGGTCTGGTCCTCCTTGAGCTTTTCCAGCGCGGAGATGAGACCGGGGGGATACCGCGTTAGCGCCACGCCTGAAACATCGGCCAGCGATTCACGCCGCCGCGAGACGGCGAACTGCATCAACTGCGCCGCAATCGGGGTGAAGATCAGGAGCACGAACCCGAGGATGGCGAAGATGGCCTGCGGGCCCATGTTGTCGTCGTCGCGCCGGCGCCCGCCGCCCCAGAAGATCGCCCGCAGCCCCCAGTCCGACAGCAGCGCCACGATGCCCACCATGGTGACGGCGAGCGTCGACACCAAGATGTCGTAGTTCTTGACGTGGCTGAGTTCGTGGGCGAGCACCCCTTCGAGTTCGACCCGGTTCATCTTGTCGAGCAATCCGGTTGTCACCGCCACTGCCGCGTGCTGCGGGTTGCGCCCGGTCGCGAACGCATTCGGCGCCGGGTCGTCGATCACATAGACGCGGGGCTTGGGTAGACCGGCAGCGATGCACAACCCTTCGACAAGGTTGTGCAGGCGGGCGTACTCCGTGGGGTCAGCGGGCTTGGCGTGACTCATCGCCAACGCCACGGCGTCGGACTTCCAGTACGCCGCCACCGAACTCACCAGCGCGATCACGAGCGCAGCCAGCAGACCGGCCACGCCGTAGCCGAGCAGTTCGTTGAATGCCCAGGCGACGAGGAACACCAGCACCACGAAGGCGCCGATCAGGATGACGGAGCGCCGTTTGTTCGACGCGACTTGGTCGTACAAGGGGTTCTAGAACTTGACCTGCACCGGGCCGCGCGACTCGTCGCCGGCCTCGAAGTACTCGCGGGCGGTGAAACCGAACTGCTTGGCGATGACGTTCGAGGGGAACGACTGGATCGACGTGTTATACGACCGGACGGTGTCGTTGTAGAACTGCCGCGCGTAGGCAACCTTGTCCTCGGAGGCCGTCAACTCCTCCTGCAGACTGAGGAAGTTCTGATTTGCCTTGAGGTCGGGATAGGCCTCCGAGACGGCGAAGAGCGACTTGAGCGCACCACTCAGCACGTTCTCGGCCGCCGCCTTGTCGGCGGGGCCCTGGGCGCTGATGGCGTTGGCGCGCGCCTGGGTGACGCCCTCGAGCACGCTCTTCTCGTGGGCGGCGTAGCCCTTCACGGTTTCCACGAGGTTCGGAATCAAGTCGTGGCGGCGCTGCAACTGCACGTCGATCTGCGACCACGCGTTCTCGATGCGATTCCGCAGCCGGACGAGACGGTTGTACATGCCCATCACGATGAAGCCGATGATGAGAACCACCACGACGATGACGATGACGAGACCCATGTCGCGCAGTGTAGGGCTCGGCGGAGTGACTACGGCGACGGCCACGCGGCAATCCGCGAATCGGCCAAAGCTGGTCGGCAAATGCCGCGACCTGCACAAACAGGGTCGTGACTAGTCAGTTTTGGCTAGGCAAAACGCGCGTGGGAAATGGTCCGGAGGGACGATGGTTAGCCACTCCTCGCTTCGGCACATTGCTTGGGACACACCCCGTCCATCCACAACTTCTGGGGAGATCCCATACCCATGCGATTCGCACGAGTGGCTGCCACTGCCACCGCTTTGTCCCTCGCCGGTGCTGCCACCCTGGTCAGTCCGGCCCACGCCGCAACGCCTGGCGTCGGAACCTCCGCTGCGTCGAGCTCGCTGCTCAACGTCGCGCTGGGCTCGAACGGCTCGTTGCTCAACCTGAAGGTCCTCGCCGACGACGCGCGTTCGACCATCGACCCGTCGGTCGCGGCCCCCGAGGCCTTCAGCCGGCTCAACGCCCTTTCGATCACCTCGAGCGTGCTGCCGGCGCCGCTGAACAACATCAGCCTGCCGGTCGTCGAGTCCCGCACCCCGGGCGGTCAGCCCAGCGTCGCCGGCCCCGGCCTGAACCTCAGCAGCATCGGCAGCATCAGCCTGCCGGTCTCGATCCTCGGTGGCGTCCTGCAGCCGGCCAGCCTCACGTCAAGCCTCGACGGTGGCGTCGCCAAGTCGGGTCTCACGTCCACGCTCGGCAACCTGACCCTCGTGGGTGGCCTGATCAAGGCCGCGGGCCTCGAGTCGACGCTCGGCACGACCGCCGCCACCAGCGACGCTGACGGCAGCCGTTCCATCAAGGCCGGCACGATCAACGTGCTCGACCTCGGCGCTCTGCTCAACGGTCTCGGCATCCCGCTGACCGCGCTCCCCCTCGGTGCCGTGAGCTCCATCCTCTCCACCCTCGGCGTGCCGGTGGCGGGCGTCCCGACTTCCCTGACGCTGAACAGCTTCGTCGACGAACTGAACAGCACCCTCGACGCCCTCCAGACGCAGCTCACCACTGCGACGAGCACCGTTACCCAGACGCTCGACAGCACGGTCGGCAGCATCCTCGGCGGGCTCAACCTGCCGGTGCCGACGGTCGGCGACGCCGTGGCTCTCGTCAACCAGACCATCGACCAGGTGCAGGCGCTCGTCAGCCAGGTGCTGAACACGGCGCTCAAGGCCCTCGACAACGTCTCGCTGCTGAAGCTCGGCGGCGTGGAAGTCGGTGCGAACACCAAGGCCGGCGAGTCGGTCAACGACTCGGTGGCCGACATCGTCGCCAAGATCGGCTCGATCAACGTCGGCGGCCTGACGCTGCCCGGCCTCGACCTCGGCTCGACCCTCGCCCAGGTCAACAGCGTCGTGAACACGGTCAACAGCACGCTGTCGAGCGTGCTCGGCGCCATCAGCCCTGACCTGGCCAGCCTCGTGCACGTCTCGATGTTCCAGAAGGATGCGGCCACCGGCGTCACCAAGGACGGCGGCTACGTCAAGTCCCTCGCCGGCGTCAGCGCCCTCTCGGCGTCGATCGTCCCGCCGCTCAACCTGACCTCGATCGTCAACGGTCTGCTCGGTCAGGCCGGCACCGCCGGCATCGGTTCGGTCCTCACGGGCCTCGGCGGCACCCTGCCCGTCGTCGACACGGCGATGACCACCCTCAACGGCCTCCTCGGCACGGCGGTCAACGCCCTCGCCGGTGGCGCCTCGATCAAGCTGGCGAGCGTTACTTCCGGCGCCAGCTTCACCACCCCGGTTGCCACGACGAACGGGTCCCTGCCCCGTACCGGCGGCAACGCCCAGATGGCGCTCCTCGGCATGGCTCTGGTCATCGCCGCTGTCGCCTCTCGCCGCTTCGTCTTGGCGCACCGGGCTTAGTAGCAACACCAAGTAACACCTGAGCCGATCCCCGTCGGCTCGAGCAACCTCCGCAGCCCCTGG
The DNA here is from genome assembly GCA_035546775.1 of Acidimicrobiales bacterium. NCBI lineage: Bacteria > Bacillati > Actinomycetota > Acidimicrobiia > Acidimicrobiales > Acidimicrobiales bacterium. The sequence goes on along the minus strand of DASZWD010000060.1, from coordinate 32,046 downwards.
GTTTTGACCACCCCAGGGGCTGCGGCGCGTCCGGGGTCAGACCGTGCGCGCCTGGCGTTTGCGTTCGTTCGAGCCGACGCGGTTGGCGAGTTCCTTCACGTACCACGACGGGTTCTCGGCGCGCGTGCCGCGCAGGACGACCTTGTGCAGTCGGTTGCCGCCGATGGCGTCGAGCACGAACCGGTTCACTTCTACGACGGGCTCGAAGCCGGCGACGACCATCATCTGACGCAGACAGGCGACGTTCATGTACCACCACACCTCGCCCGGCGCGAGGAACTGCGCGGCGGGTACGTCGCCGAGCGCGTCGAGCTCGGGTGAGTACACATCGGCGATCACGAGTTCGCCGCGGCACACCGAGTAGGCGCGCTCGATGGCGAGTTGCGGGTCACGCAGGTGGAGGAGCACGTCGGAGATGAACACGAAGTCGAACATCCCGTCGACCTTCGGATCGAGGTCGTAAACGCTGCGCTCGACGCGCTGCACCTTGGAGCCGAGGATCCGCTGGGCCGTCTTGAAACCGTCGCCACCCGAACCGGTGAGCCCGAAGCCTTCGGGGTCGCGCAGCATGAGGCGGGGGCAGTCGATGTCGATCTTCTTCGGAAGGTCGATGCCGACGACGTCGGTGGCGCCGCGGCGCTCGAACTCGAAGGCGAAGAATCCGTCGAAGGTCGCGATGTCGAGGCAGCGCATGCCCGACATGTCCTCCGGCAATTTGTAGAGCGGCATCTGGGCACGGTGGTCGGCGAACCCCGGTGTGCGCACCCCGTGACCCAAATCGAGCGTGTGATACCACATGTGCCCGCCGATCTGATCGACGATCGCCGCCGCTTCCGGTGAGCTTTTCGCCAGCTGCTCGAGTTCCTCACGCGTCACGCGCGGCTGCTGGACGATGGGTGTTTGATCGGGTTTGCCACTGAGGAGGCGGTTGTCGAACAGCTTGCGAGCGCGGCCCTTCGGCGCCGCTACGAAGTCGAGCGGGCCCAGGCGAAGTCGCTTGAGCTGTTCCATTGGCTTGGGCACGAAAAAGGCCTCCCTGGGCAAAGCGGATTCATTGATAACTCGTGGCCCGAAAAAATCTTGCGAATCGCTACAGCATCGAGCGGTAGATCTCGACATAGGCCGATGCGAGCTTGGGCATGGCAAAGTCCTCGGCGCGTACCCGACCCGAGGCCACCAGCTCGGCGCGACGCGCCGGGTCGTCGAGGAGTTCGTTGAGCGCTTTGGCCAGCCCGTCGATGTCTTCGGGCGCCACCAGCACGGCGTCTTCGTCGGGACGGGCCACGGCGCGATAGCCCGGTAGGTCGCTGGCGACGATGGCGGTGCCGGCCGCCATCGCCTCGAGCAGCACGACACCGAAGCTTTCTCCGAACAGCGACGGCGCGCAGAACACGTCGGCACCGGCGAGGCGGCGCGCCAGTTCCTCGTCGTCGACGCGACCAAGCCAGTGCAGGCGGGTGTCGTTGGCGTACTGCTGCTTGAGCGCGTCGGTCTCGGGGCCTTGCCCCACGATCCACAGCGTCACGTCGTCGGGTAGCGCCGCGGCGGCCTCGAGCAGACAGCGCAGGCCCTTGCGCGGTTCGTGGCGGCCGAAGAACAGCACCGTCGGGCCCGTCGTCGGCCACGGTTCGGCGGTCGAGAAACGCTCGACGTCGATGCCGTTGAACAAGACGGTGAACTCACCACCGACGCCGTCGCGGGCGGTGCGCAACGCGTCCTGCGATACCGCGACGCGCCGAGTCAGCCGCTTGCCGAAGCGCCGCGTGATCGGCGACAGGAAGGTGTACGCGCGACTGGCGCCGGCGCGATGGAACGTGCCCACCATCGGCGTGTCGCAGAACAGCACCGCGGTGAGCGACGGGCCCGGCACGAGCGGCTCGTGCACGTGCACCACGTCGAACTGCTCGCTACGCAGCGCCCGAATCGTGCGCACCGCGGCCGATGGGTCCGGTGCGATCGGCGCCACCGAACCGTTGGTGGCGAACGGGATGGACGCGCCGAGGGCCGTCACGTCGGGTTCCGGCGGCGGCCCGTCACAGGGCGCGAGGATGCGCACCACGTGGCCCTGGTCGCGCAGCGCCCGCGCCAGCGCCACCACCTGCATCTGCACGCCGCCCGGGATGGTGAGGCTGTACGGGCACACCATGCCGATGCGGATCGGTTGGGTCACTGGTGTCTCGCCTCGATGGTGCGGTGCACGGCGTTCTGGAGTTCGAACGGGTTGCCGAAGTCGGAGAACACTTCTTGGCCGCGCTCGCCGCCGGATTCGATCATGAGGTCGCCGGCGCCGATGACGCGCTCGAACAACGACTGGTGACACGACAGGTCCATGATCCGGTCAAGCGGGATCTCGCGTGAATCACGACTGAACACGCCGCGGCGCGTCACGAGGCGGTCGGTGGTGAGGACGAAGTCGGTGGACCGCCAGCGGATGTAGACCACGAGCAGGTTCAACACGGCCAACAGGATGAGGGCGATGCCGATGTAGTTGACCGTCTTCCCGTCGAACTGCACGACGATGAAGATCGCGACGGCGATCGCCAGCACCAGCCGGGTCACGACGCCCGCGAAGATCCACCAATGGGGGTGCACGTCGATGACGACTTCCTCACCCTCGTTCAGCAGCTTCTCCGGAAAGGCCATGGGACCGGAACGCTACTTGTAAACCTTGCGGCGGAAGACGGCCGCGCGACCGGCGACGCGGTCGAGGAAGAGCAGGCCGTCGAGATGGTCGAGCTCGTGTTGCACCGCCCGCGCCTCGAAGCCGCGGAACTCGTCGCGGAACGACGCCCCGGTGGCGTCCTGCCACGCCACCACGAGTGCACTGGCGCGGGCGACGTCGGCGGTGAAGTCGGGGACGCTCATGCACCCTTCGCGTGCAATGTCGCCGTCGGACCGCGACTCGATTATGGGATTGACCAGCACCAGCTCGCCGTGGTTCACCGGAGCCTTCTTGTGCCCGCGCAGGTCGATGACCGCGACGCGCGCGCTGACGCCGATCTGGGGTGCGGCCAGACCCACGCAGCCCGGCGATGCCCGCATCGTGTCGAGCAGGTCGACGATCAGCTCGCCGAGGGCGTCGTCGAACGCGACGACGGGAGGCGTCGGCGTCGCCAATACAGGATCCGGAAGTCCGACGACGGGGCGAACGGCCACCGCGTCAGAGGATGTCAGCTGCGGATTCGTGGGCGCGGCAGGTCACGCCGAGCTGCGCCGCGACCGTGTCGAGCCGCTGCTGCAACGTGGCGCCATCGACGCCTTCGGGCAACGACACGTCGAGGAGCATCACGTAGGCCGGTCCCCCGTCGCCGGGAACCACGCGGGTGGCGAGGTCGACGACGTTCACACCGAGGTCGGCGAGCGCCTGCGCGATGCCGTTGACGATGCCGGGGTGATCGGCGCCGTGCACGTTGACGGTCCACAACTCCCCCGGAGCCGACACCACGCTCACCGCGTCGATCGTGCGCACCATCGTGACCAGGTGAAGATCGGCGGCGACCGGCGCCAGCGCCGCCTCGAGCGTGGCGGCGTCGAGTTCGGGTGGGCCGGACACGACGAGCATCATGCTGAAGTGGCCACCGAGGATCGCCATCGCGGTGTCCTCGATATTGCAGTCGCGGGTGACGAGCACGCCGGTGACGGCGGCGACGATGCCGGGTCGATCGGCCCCGATCGCCGCGAGCGAAAAGCGCGCCATCGGCGGCGGCTTACGCCCAGCCGAGTTCGTGCAGGCGGGCGTCGCTGAGACCGAAGTGATGCCCGACTTCGTGGATGACGGTGACGCGCACTTGGTCGACGACTTGTTCGTCGGTCTCACAAATAGCGCAGATCGAGCGGCGAAAAATCGTGACGCGGTCAGGCATCACCATGCCGGCCCCCACGCCGCCGGCGCCGTAATTGGCCCGCTGCGTCAGCGGCACGCCTTCGTAGAGGCCGAGCAGCCGTCCGGGCGGCGCGAAGTCGTCGACGACGACGGCGATGTTGTCCATCTTCGAAGCGATGTCTTCGGGGATCGAGTCGAGGGCGTCGCCGACGAGGGTGGCGAAGCGCGCCGGGGATACGTCGACCGACACGCAGGCCACTATGCCAGCTTCGACGCGATGGAGGCGCTGTTGCGCAGGACCGACCCGTCGGCGCCGGCGGCGGAGTACTGCGCCGTCGGGCGCGCCGCGGCCTCGGCGATCATGTCGTCGAGGAGTTGCTTGAACGGCACCACCGGGTCGACCCACAGGAACCACGACAGCGAACCCGGAATGGTGTTGATCTCGTTGAGATAGAGCGCGTCGCCGTCGAGCAGGAAGTCGATGCGGGCGACGCCGCGCACGTTGGCCAGCGTCGCGGCCTCGCGTGCGTAGGCCCGCAGCTTGTCTTCGACGTGGGAGGGCAGCTGCGCCGGCAGCTCCCGCGGCGCGGTGGCCATGCCTTCACCGCCGACGTACTTCTCCTTGTAGGAGTAGATGTCGCCGCCCGCACGCGTGGGCTTTTCGACCGCGCTGAGTTGCAACTCGGGGTGCAGCCGAACCGCCACGTTCAAGTCGACGGACTGGGGACGGTACGGCTCGATGACTGCGCCGCGCGCCAGGTGCGGGTTGGCACCGAGTCGGGCACGCGCCGTGTCCACCGTGTCGACCACGTCGATGCCGATCGAGGAGCCGCCAAAGCGCGGCTTCACGATGTACGGACCGTCGAACTCCGCTTTGGTCACATCGGTCAGCGCCACGCGGGGCAGCACGGGGATCCCGGCAGCAGCACACACCGCACCGAAGGCGAGCTTGTCCATGCCGAGTGCCGCGCCCTCGACCGACGGGCCGGTGTAGCGCACCCCTGCAAGATCGAGCGTCGCCTGGATCGTTCCGTCTTCGCCCGGGCCGCCGTGACAGCAGTTGACGACGACGGCGTCGTAGCTCTTCTCGCGACCGAGACCACCCTTCGCGCTGATGCCCCCGCCGACGGCGATGCGCGCCGGCTTGGCGCCGCGGGGCACGCCGTCGGCGAAGTCCTTGCCTTCGAGCGACGAGTCGACGATCACGAAGTCGCCGGCGCGGGTCCAGTAGAGCGACTCGCTCGTGCCCAGCGTGCGCGCCGCCTGCAAGCCGGTGTGCACGCTCACGTCGTGTTCGGGAGATGGGCCGCCGAAAAGAACCAACGCCTCAGCCACAGGGAGCGAGCCTACCTATAGATGTCGGGCACGTCGTTCTCGTAGAGCACGGCGTCGCCGGCGGTCAGGTTGCTGCGTACCCACGCCGCCGCTTTCTCGCGCGTGCGGAATTTCTTCACCTCGACGTTGGTACCTGCGAGCCCTTTGAGCAGCGCCTTGCGATTGGTGTGGCCGACGACGCCCACGATCGACGCCACGGCGGCCGCGTCGGTGGCGAACTTCGCGTTCTCCTCGAACTGCCGGGGGCCGAGCTCGATCATGCCCGGCGTGATCAACACTTTGCGGCCGCCGGGCGAGCCCGACGACGCCAGCCGCGCCAGCGCCCGCCGCGCGCCCGCCGGATTGGAGTTGAACGTGTCGTCGAGCACCACCGCGCCCGAGGGCGCCGTCGCGGTTTCGAGGCGATGCGACGCCACCGGCGCCGAGTCGAGGCGCGTCACGATGTCGGCCATCGGCACGCCGAGCGCCCGCGCCGCCGCGATGGCACAGGCGACGTTGGTCGGCGCCGTCGGCAACTGCGCCACGCGGCCGGCCAGCGCGCCGTTCTCGTACACGCGCGCGCCGTCGTCGTCGGCGAGCACGGCCACATCCGCGTCGACGCGGGTGGCCGACGCTCGCAACAAGCGCTTCTTGCCTTCCGCGGCGATGGAGTCGGCCAGTTTGGCCAGCCGCTCGTCGTCCTCGTTGAGGATGACGGTGCTCGCCGTCTCCAGAATCTCGGACTTGGCGGTCAGGGTGACGTCCTCGGACCCGAAGCGTTCGAGGTGGACGGGCCCAATGGCGGTGATCATCGAAATCGTCGGCGGGCACCACGCGCACAGCGCGGCGATCTCCCCCGGGCCGTACGTGCCCATCTCGGCGACGAACACGTCGGTGCCGGGGCTGAGGCCTTCGTTGACGGCCCGGGCGAGGCCGGCGCGGTTGTTGAAGCTTGCCGGACTCGCGGCCACCGACTTCGTGCCGTTCACGAGGTGGGCGAGCACGACCTTGGTCGACGTCTTGCCGTAGCTGCCGGTAATCCCGACGATCGTCGGCGCGATCGTCTTCAGCTTGTCGGCGGCCTGCGTGAGGAACGGCCTGAGGGCGCGCTCTTCGATCGGCGTGGCCACCAGCAGCGCGCCGTCGACCGTCGCCGGCAGCAGCACCAGGGTGAGCAACGACGCCAGCCACAGCGGCGCCAGCGCGGCAAGGGCGGCGAGCACCCCGACGTCGATGACCACCGTGAGCGCCGCCAGCACGCGCAGGCGGCGCGTCCACACCAGCTTCGACGTGCGCCCGAAGAACGGCAGGCCGACGCCGACGCGGAACCAGCGGACGGCGAAGCGCGTGACCGAACCGGCGAGGTAGTGCTCGCGCTGGGCGACGCGCAGCCAGCGCAACGCGTCGAGCAGGGTGAGCAGTTGCAGCGCGACAACGACCACGATCACGCGCAAAGGTCCTTGATCGCGACGCGCAGGGCGTCGGTGGCCGTCAGCGGCGTCATATGGCCGGCGCCGGGCACGACGGTGAGCGGCGCTCCGGTGCGCTGCGCCAGCTGCTCGGCGACGGCGAGCGGCGCGGCGGTGTCGTCGTCACCCCACACGAGTCGGAGCGGGCAGCGGATAGCGGCGATGGCGTCGTCGTAGTTCTCGGCCACGAGCTTCACGAAGGTGGCGCGCATTTCGGGTGACGCGTTGGCGTAGTCGGCCGAGCCGTATTTCTGCCGCGCCGCTTCCATGCGCGCGTCGGAGATCACGCCGCGTTGGTGGAGCCATCGCACGATGCGATACCCACTCTTCGGCTTGGCCGCGGCGCCGACGCGGATGATCGGGGCGCCCGTCAGTACCAGGCCGCGCAGGAGTTCGGGATACGCCGCGGCCACGTGCACGCCGATGCGGCCGCCGAGGCTGTGACCCACCACCACCGGTGGCTCGGGCAGGGCCCGCAGGACCTCGGCCACGAGGGCCGCGTACTCGGGCGAACCCCACGCGGTGGGCGGCGGCGGGGTCGCGCCGAAGCCGGGAAGGTCGAGGGCGATGGCGTCACAACCGGCCAGCACGGCGTCGAAGTCGGCGTGGGTGCGTCCCCACCCGTGCAGCGCCACAACCCGGGCGATGTCCCCCCGGCCGTAAGTGTCCCCAAAGATTCGCCCCTCGGCGAAAGTGCTCAGCACAGCGCCCTCAAACTACGTTCCAGCGCCGTGACTGACGGATTTCGTTCGCAGGGGCTCGACGATTGGTTCATCGGAGCAGGCTTTGGCGTGTTCGTGCACTGGGACCACGCCAGCCAGCAGGGGCTCGAAACCTCGTGGCCGTTGACCGGTGGCATCTCGGTGCTGCCCAGCAGCTGGGACGTGCCCGTCGCGCAGTACCACGCCAGCGCCGCCACCTTCGACCCGGTGAACTGGGACCCCGTCGCCTTCGCCCGCCGTGTCAAGGAGGCCGGTGCGACCTACCTCGTGTTCACGACGAAGCACCACTCCGGTTATGTGATGTGGGATACCGCGACCACCGACTGGTCGATCATGCATTCGCCCTACGGCAAGGACATCGTCGGTCCGCTGGCTGACGCGTTGCGCGCCGAGGGTCTGCGCGTCGGCTTCTATTTCTCGCTGTGCGACTGGCACGAGCCGACGTACCCGGCCTTCGCCGAAGAGCACAAGCCCTACGTCCTGGGCTCGTCGCCGCCCCTGCCGAGCGAGGAGGACGCCGAGAAGTTCCGCGCCTACCTGAAGGCTCAGCTGACCGAGTTGCTCACCCACTACGGCCAGATCGACGAGTTGTGGTTCGACGGTGGCTGGGAGCGCCCGCTGCCGTGGTGGGAGCCGAAGGAACTCGAGCAACTCATCCGCGGGTTCCAGCCCAACATCGTCATCAACGACCGCCTCTACGGCGTCGCCGACTTCACCACGCCGGAACAGTTCGTGCCGGCCCAGCCGCTCCCCGGCCCGTGGGAAACGTGCATGACGATGAACGACTCGTGGGGGTGGGTCCCGACCGACACCAACTACAAGTCGTCGACCCAGATCATCCACACGCTCTGCGAGATCGTGAGCAAGGGCGGCAACTTCCTGTTGAACGTGTCACCGATGGGCGACGGGTCGATCCCCGACGTGCAGATCGAGCGTCTCGACGCCGTCACCCGCTGGATGGCCAAGCACCGCGAAGCCGTCGTCGGGGTCACGCCCGGTCTCGAGCCGTGGCAGTTCTACGGGCCCTCGACGCGCCGCGACGGGCGGATCTACGCCATCGCCATCGCCAAGCCCTACGAGTCCGTCACCGTGCGCGGCATCCCGGTCAAGCGGGTGAAGGCCGTGACCGCGCTCGGCACCGGCGCCGCGCTCAAGTTCAAGCGCCATACCGAAATCATGCAATCGTTCTTGCCCGATCCGACGGGAGAGATCACGGTGTTCGTGCCCGAGGGCGAGATCGACGAGTTCGCCACCGTCCTCGCCATCGACATCGACGGGGAGTTCTGACCGCGGGTTAGACCTTGTCGGCGGCCTTCTGGGCGACGTTGATCACGTCGTTGCCCGTGAGCCCGGGCGCGTTGCCGAGGTGGAGGAAGGTCAGCTGCACGATGAACGCGCCCTTGCGCACCATCACGATCGGGCCACCGAGCGTCGCCGACGACCCGTCGGGATTGGTGACGGTTCCGCTCAGCGCGGCCGCGACCGAACCGTCGGCGATCTTCGGGAACGCGTACGTTGCGATCTCACCTGACGTGCGCGTGCCGTCGGTGTCGGAGTGGCTAAAGGTCGTGCACGCCGAGATGCCGGCGGATTCGGCGTCGAAGTAGTTCTTGGCGACGTCGGCCGACCCCAGCGAGGTGACCTGCTCGTCGACGAACTGCGTCGTCGTGGTGTCGTCGCCGTTCTGGAACGACGCCTCGACCGAGTGCACGATCGACTTCTGGAATTGCTCGTCGACGTTGTCGATGGCGGCGCACCCCATCGGCGTGGTGTCGTTCTTGTCGACGTCGAGGCTGACGCGGTTGTAGCCGGGAGGCAGGTCCGCGGCGGCGAGCGCCTTGGCCTGCATTGCCTCTCCCGACGCGGCCGTCGTCGTCGTGGCGGCCTCGGCGATGGTTGTCGTCGACGCGGTGTCGCCACCGCCGCTCTTGCAGGCTCCGCCGAGCAACGCCACCGACGCGACCAAGATGAGAACTTTGCGCACAATCGCGTCAGGTTAAGCATCGCCGAGCATCCGCGAACGCGTCACACCCTCTCGGTACGTTGCGAGGGGTGGGAGTCGAACGTCTGCTCGAAGGTCTGACGCCGGCACAGGCCGCCGCGGTCACGTCCGACGCGCAGCCCCTGTGCATCCTGGCCGGCGCCGGGTCAGGCAAGACCCGCGTGCTCACCCGCCGGATCGCCTACCGCGTCCTCACCAACACGGCCGACGCGCAGCACACCGTGGCCGTCACCTTCACCCGCAAGGCGGCAGGCGAGTTGCGTCACCGGCTGGCGGCCCTCGGCTTGCGCGACGGCGTCGCCGCCGGGACGTTCCACTCGCTGGCCCTCGGTCAGTTGCGGCGGTGGTGGAGCGAGCGAGGGCAGACCGAACCGCAGATCCTCGACCGCAAGGTGCGCATCATCGCCCCGCTGCTCGGCGGCCGTCGGCTCGGGCCCGCCGTCCAGGCGATCGATATCGCCGGCGAGATCGAGTGGGCCAAAGCGCGCGGCGTATCGCCGGCGCGCTACGAGGTCGAAGCGGCGCGGGCCGGTCGCAAGCCACCCGTCGCCGCCGACGCGTTCGCCGCGCTGTTCGAGCGCTACGAGAACGAGAAGAAGCGTCGTCGCCTCGTCGACTTCGACGACCTGCTGTGGCTGGCCGGCACGGTCCTCGAAGACGACGCCCCGTTCGCCGCCGCTACGCGCTGGCGCTTCCGTCATCTCTTCGTCGACGAGTTCCAGGACGTCAATCCGGTGCAACACCGCCTGCTCCAGGGATGGATGGGCGACCGCCTCGACCTGTGCGTCGTGGGCGACCCGAACCAGGCGATCTACAGCTGGAACGGCGCCGACCCGACGCTGCTGACCAACTTCACCGAGCGGTATGCCGACGCCGAGGTCGTTGCCCTCGCCGACAACTTCCGTTCGTCTCCCCAGATCCTGGCCACGGCCAACGCCGTGCTCGCCGACGGGTTCGCCGGGCGCGCCGGGGCCGAGCTGATCGCCCATGCCCCCAACGGTCCGCTGCCCATCGTGCAGGCCTACGCGAGCGACACCGACGAAGCGCGTGGCCTCGCCCGTGCCGCGCGCCAGGCGCACACGCCCGGCCGCGCGTGGTCGTCGATCGCGATCCTCGTACGCACGAACGCCCAGGCCGTCCCGATCTGCGAAGCGCTGGCCGACGCCGGCGTGCCCTACCGCGTACGCGGCGACGGTGGGTTCCTCCACCAGCCTGAGGTGCGCGACGCCATCGCGACCCTGCGGCGCCAACCCGCCGGCACGCCGATCCGCTCGGCGGTCACCGATCTCGACGAGTTGCTGGCCGAAGGCGACGGCACCGATGAGCGGCGCGCCAACGTCGAGGAGCTCGTACGCCTCGCCGCCGAGTACGACGCCCTCGAACCGGGCGGCACCACCGCCGGCTTCCTCGCCTGGCTCAGCACCACGGTCAAGTCCGAAGCGCCCGACACCGCCGGCGACGCCGTCGAGGTCGTCACGTTCCACCGCGCCAAGGGCCTCGAGTGGCCGGTGGTGTTCATCGCCGGGCTCGAGCGCGGCCTCGTGCCCATCGGTCACGCGGCAACACCGGCCGCCGAGGCGGAAGAACGCCGCCTGCTGTACGTCGCGCTTACCCGCGCCCAAGAAGCGCTGCGCTGCACGTGGGCGGAACGGCGCAGCTTCGGCGCCAAGGCCATCCCGCGCACGGCGTCGCCGTATCTCGAAGCGATCGAGATGACGATCGCTCTGCTCGGCCAGGGCGTGGCGCCGAGCGACCTGCGGGCCAAGATCGCGGCCGAACGCGACCGGCTGGCGTCGCTGTCCAAGGCGCGCCGCGCCCGGACGGCGGCCACGTCGAGGGTGGCCGGGGCCAACGCGGATGCCGACGTGCTGAGCGCGCTCAAGGCGTGGCGGGCGCAGACGGCGCGCGCCGCCGGCATGCCGGCGTACGTCATCTTCCACGACACGACGTTGGCCGCGCTCGCCGAGGTCATGCCGCGCAGCGAGCGCGAGCTGCTCGCCGTGCCCGGCGTCGGCCCGGTCAAGATCGACCGCTACGGCGCCGACGTGCTGCGGGTGTTGGCCGAAGCGGCGGCGCGCGACGAAGCTTCCTAGGTGCGCTTCTTCATCGAGCAGCGGTTCGCCGCTCCCCTCACCGCCGTGGAAGCCGCCTATTGCTCGCCCGAGCTCCTGGCGACGCTGGCGACGCTGCCCAAGGTCGGCGGCGCCGACCTGCTCGACCAGCGCACCGAGGGCGATCGGGTTCAGCAGCGGGTTCGGTACCACTTCACCGGGGACCTCAATTCCGCCGTCACCGCCGTGGTCGACCCGCACTTGCTGTCCTGGGTCGAAGTATCCGAACTCGACCGCGCCACCCACGTCACCACCTGGCACATCGTCCCGGACCACTACGCCAGCCGCCTCAGCTGTTCGGGCACGTTCGCCCTGAGCGCCCAGGGCGACACCACCATCCGGCGCACGGAGGCGGAGATCAAAGTGCACTTTCCCCTGGTCGGAGGCCGTGTCGAGCGGGCGATCGTGTCGGGCCTCCAAGAGCACGCCGCGGCCGAACAGGTCGCGGTTCAGTCGTATCTGACCCACTTTGACCATTGAATCCTGGGGGTTTGTCCCCTACCCTTGACGGCGCGATGGCGTATTGGATGTCGATCGAGGTCTTCGACGGACCCTTCTCGGCGCGCGCCTGGCAGGAAAACGTGGGCGACAGCCTCGTCGAAACCGCACTCCGCACCGGCGCCACCGACTGGAACTGGCACAGCCACACCTGGGGCGTCGTGTTCGAGGTCCGCTTCGAGAGCGAAGCCGACTGGGAGCGGTACCGCCAGACGCTCGCCGTGCAGATCGCGCTCGATGCGGTGCCCGACCCCGTGTCCGGGCTCATCGTGTACCGAGGCCGCGGCGGCTCAGCCGGTTGGGTTTCGCCTCGTAAGCCGAAGCCGCTGGTCGGTTCTGGTGCCGCCGCGCTGCCTCTGCCCAAAATCATCGAAGACGCGGCCGACGAGATCTACCGCCTCTTCACCGCCGACGTCGAACGCCGCCAGATCCCGGCGCCCGTCGGCCTCCTCCGCCGCTAGCGCGGCCTTCACTCCCCCTCCCACTTTCGAGCACCCATACGGGGGTGATCCGACCCGGCGCGGCCGCAAATCACCCCGCTAACGGTGCTCGAAACGCGATGGGGCGATGCGGGTCAGCGGGGGCGCTGCTTCTCGCGTTCGTCGGCGAGTTTCTTCAGCTTGCCCATGTTGACGGTGATGAACACGGCGTCGGCTTCGGCGAGCAGGTTGTCGTCGGGGTCGTAGAGCTCGCCGACAGTGAAGGTCTTGCGGCCCTCGATGCGATCGATGCGCGCCACGAACCGCAGGTCGGTGTGCAGGGGCGTGGGTCGGCGGAACTTCGTCGTCAGCGTGCCCGTCATGCCGGGCTGGCCGCCGAGGTCCTGGGCGAGGCCGAGCACTTCGTCGAACGCCGCGAGCACATAGCCGCCGTGGACGCACCCGGGCGCGCCCTCGTACGCGCTGCCCCAGCGCACTTCCCCGATGATCCGGTCATCTTCGGCGCGCATGCGCAGCGGCGGCGCCAGCGGGTTGGCGAGCCCGGCCACCGGGCTGTTGTCGAAGAACGCGCCGGGGTCACCGGCGACGGACGATTCGCTGAAGTCGTAAACGCGACCACGCGGGTAGGCGCCGATGACATCCGCGATCTCCCGCAGCTGTGCCGTCGCAGCGCGCATCGCCTCCGCGTCGGCCTGGGTGGCGACGACGCTTTCCATCAACCGCCGCAGCTCGTCGGTCATCTCACGGGCGGCGACGCGCTGCTCGGTGGCGACGGGCGCCTGCGTGACCGCGTTGATGCGGTTGGCCCGATCGGTGTCGTGGTCAGACATCGATGTCCACGATCACGGGGGCGTGGTCCGACGGCTGCTTGCCCTTGCGGGCGTTGCGGTCGATCAGGGCGAAGGTCACCTTGTCGGCCAGCGGCGTGCTCACCAGCACCAGGTCGATGCGCAGGCCGCGTCCTTGATGGAAGTCGCCGGCCCGGTAGTCCCACCACGAGTACAGCCGCTCGGCGTCGTACTGGGTGCGAAAGGCGTCGACCAAGCCCCAGCCGCAGATCTCCGCCAGGGCGGCGCGCTCGCGCGGCGACGTATGCGTGTCGGTCAGGAACTTCTTCGGGTCGTAGCAGTCCTTGTCCTCGGGCGCGATGTTGAAGTCACCACCGATGACGACGGGTTCGCTGGGCGACGAGGTGGCGGCGATCTCGTCGCGCAACGCCGCCAGCCAGGCCAGCTTGTACTCGTAATGCGGGTCGGCGAGGCCCCGGCCGTTGGGCACGTACACCGACGTCACCCGCACGCCACCGCACGTCGCACTAACGGCCCGCGGTTCGACGTCGTCACTGTCGAAGGTCGGACAGTCGACCTTGCCGAAGCCGAGGGTCACATCGTCGAGGCCGACGCGGGACGCGATGGCGACGCCGTTCCACCGGCCCGTCCCGTTGTGCGCCACCTCGTAGCCCATCGACTGAAACGCCAAGTACGGAAAGGCGCTGTCGGCCACCTTGGTCTCCTGCATGCACACGACGTCAGGCTCGGCGTAGGCGAACCACTCCTCGATCCTGGGCATCCGCACGGTGAGCGAGTTCACGTTCCAGGTGGCGATGCGCACGCCTATTACCTACCAGCCCTCGGGCGGGGTCACTTCCACCGCCGCCCAGCAATACCAGGCGACGACCGAGCGCCAGGGCCGGAAACGGTCGCCGAGGGGTTCGAGGTCCTTCGCCGTCGGCGTCGTCGGCAGGCCCCACGCCTTGCCGTAACCGTTGCGGACGCCGAGGTCGCCCGTGGGCCACACGTCGAGGCGGCCGAGGTGGAACATGAGGAACATCTCGGCAGTCCACCGACCGATACCACGCACCATGCAGAGGTGCTCAACGATCTCGTCGTCGGTCATCGACGGGATCTTGCGGGTGTTGATGCGCCCGTCGAGGTGGGCGTTGGCCAAGTCGATCAGCGACGTGGCCTTGTTACCCGACAGGCCGGCGGCGCGCAGCTCCTCGAAGGGCGTGGACAGCACGGCTTGGGGAGTCACCTTGCCGCCGATGGCGGTGACGAAGCGGCCGTGGATCACCGACGCGGCGCGCCCGGCGAGCTGCTGGAACACGATGGCGCGTGCCAGCGTGACGAACGTGGTGCCCGGCGTCGGGGTGCCGAGCGTGCACGGCCCCGCCTCGGCGATGAGGCGCTTGAGGACGGGGTCGAGCTTGGTGAGGGCCCGCTCGGCCTTGGTGACTTCGGCGGGCCCGGTCACTCTTCGGTCGGCGCGGCGGCGGCCTTCTTGGCCGTCGTCTTCCTGGCGGCGGTCTTCTTGACCGCTGCTTTCTTCGGTGCCGCCGTCTTCTTGGCTGCCGCCTTCTTGGCGGCCTCCGTCTTGGGTGCCGCCGCCTTCTTGGCCGCCGCCTTCTTGGGCGCCGCGGCCTTCTTCGTCGCGGTCTTCTTGGGAGCCTCGGCGCTCGGGGCCTCCGTCGCCGCCGCCGCCTTCTTGGCGGCGCGCTTCTTGACTGGCGCCGCGGGCTCGGTCTCGGCCGGCGCGTCGAGCACAAGTTCCGGCGCCTCAGGCTTGGCCGCCGCCTTCGCCGCCGTCTTGCGCACCGGCGCCTTCTTCGGCGCGGCCTCCTTCTTGCTCGCCGGCTTCTTGGTGCGGTTGATCTCCTGCTCGACGGTCTCCTCCGACGGCGCCCCCGACACCTTGGCGAACTCAGGAATGGCGAGTTCGATGCCGCGGCGGGGCGGGTCGAAGGCCTGCACCACGAACGCCCGCGTCTCGCCCTTGGCCACGACGTCGCGCGCGGCGCGCGGCGGCGGGTCGCCCATCGCGGAGAGCGGCAGGTAGCAGCGCGCTTCGCCGACGCGCACGAACGCGCCATGACTGGTGAACTCCTCGACGGTGCCGTCGACGGTCGAACCCGGCCGGTGCGACGCCACGAAGCCGAGGAAGACCATCGGCTCGTTGACCGGATCCGACGGCACCTGGCCGCGCCGGCGGCGCCGCTTCTCTTCTTCTTCGGCGAGTTCCTCGGCGCTCAACGGCGCCAGTCGGGCGTCGCCGACCTGCGGGACGGCCGGACCCTTGGGCGACGGCCGGCGCCGGCCGCCACGGCGGCTGCGCGACGACGTGGCTTCGTCGGTGGCGGTCTTGATGGCTTCGCTGACGACCGCGCTGCGGGCGCGGCGCACCGCCTCGCGACTTTTCGGACCCCGCACGGGCGAACGGGCCGTGAAGATCCAGCCGATGCCGGGGACGGGCTTGCCCCCGATCAGGCGGCCGCGGTCGAAGAGCCACTCGTGCTCGCCATGGAACTCCTGGAACGAGTCGTTCGACAGCACGTCGGCGTCGACCTTCTCGGCGATACGCAGCAGGAAGGCGTCGCCGCGGCCGAACGCACCGGCGGGTGGCGAGACGATCTCGGCGTTGGCGACGGCCTCGTCGAACGCCGGGACCTCTTCGGGCGGGATGCGGTGACCGAAGGTGGCGTCGACGACGACGGTGATCTGCGCGTCGGGGAACTCGGCCATGAAGGCGCGCACCGCTTCGTCGAGTTGGGCGAGGCTCGGCATCGACCGCCCTTCGGTGGCGATGTTCGAGCCGTCAACGATCACATGGTGGGGCTTCTGCGGCATTGCGTTACGGACTCTAGGGTGCGGGTGTGCCGAACAGCGTCACCGTCACCGAAGTTCTCCAGCAGCTGATCCGCAACGCCTGCGTCAACGACGGCACGCCCGAGTCCGGCCACGAGTCCCGGTCGTCGGACGTTTTGCAGTCCGTCGTCGAGGGTCCGGGCATCGATCTCGAGACCTACGAGCCGACGCCGGGGCGCAAGTCGCTCGTCGCCCGCATCGAAGGGACGAATCCCGATGCGCCCACGCTGATGCTGATGGGCCACACCGACGTCGTGCCCGCCACCGAGGGCTGGGAGCGTGACCCGTTCGGCGGTGAGCTGGTCGACGGCGAAGTGTGGGGCCGCGGCGCCGTCGACATGCTCAACCTCACGGCGTCGATGGCCGTGGCCACCCGCAACCTGGCCGACGCGGGGTGGCGGCCCGAGGGCACGCTCATCTACTTCGCCGTCGCCGACGAAGAGGCCCTGGGCACGCACGGTGCCGGGTGGATGGCGGACCACGAGACCGACGCCGTGCGCGCCGACTACGTCATCACCGAGGCCGGCGGGTTCCCGATGCCCACGCCCAACGGGACCAAGCTGCCGGTGATCGTCGGCGAAAAGGGCACGTACTGGTGCCGCCTCACGGTCAAGGGGACGCCCGGCCACGGCAGCCAGCCGCTGCGGACCGACAACGCGCTCGTCACCGCGGCCGAGGTGGTGCGTCGCCTCAACGAGTACAAGCCCGAGACGATGATCCACGACGTGTGGCGCCAGTTCGTCACTGGCATGTTCCCGCCCGAATTCGCCGAGCTGCTCGTCGACCCCGTCGAACTCAACAAGCTGGTCGAGACGCTGCCGGTTGCCCTCGCCCGCCAAGCCCACGCCTGCACCCACACGACGTTCGCGCCGACGGTCATCCACGGCGGTCACAAGACCAACGTCATCCCCGACCGCGTCGAGCTCGAAGTCGACATCCGCACCCTGCCGGGCCAGACCGGCTCGGACATCCGCGCGATGCTCGACGACGTGCTCGGCGAGTTGTCCGATCGCGTGTCGATCGACGTGATGACCGACGAGACGTCGACGGCGTCGCCCTTCGACACGCCGCTGTGGGACGCGATGAACCGCGTCGGCAACGCCCTCGTGCCCGGCGGCGCCGAATGCATCCCGTTCCTGACGGTCGGCGCCACTGACGCTCGCTTCTTCCGCCGCATGGGCATCCCGAGTTACGGCTTCGGGTTGTTCTCGAGCAACATGTCCTACGAGGATTACGGCGCGATGTTCCACGGCGACAACGAGCGGGTCGACGTCGAGTCGCTCGAGTTGTCGACGCAGATGTGGCAGGTCCTGTCGAAGGATCTCCTCGGAGGGTGAGCGTGTTCAAGGCAGTGCTGTGGGACTTCGGCGGGGTGATCTCCACGAGCCCGTTCGAGTCGTTCAATCGCTACGAGGAAGCGAACGGCTTGCCGCGTGACTTCATCCGCACGCTCAACGCCACCAACCCGGATACCAATGCGTGGGCGCACTTCGAGCGCAACGAGTACACGATCGAACAGTTCGCCCGCGCCTTCGAAGCCGAAGCCGCCGCGCTGGGCTACCGCCTCGACGCCCTCGCCGTCCTCCAGGCGTTGCGCGGTGAGATGCGTCCCGAGGTCTTCGCCATGATCGACGCCATCAACGACGCCGGGCTCATGAACGCCGGCGTGACGAACAACTTCGCGCCGATGGAGCCCAGCGAGTGGCACGACAAGTTCACGGTCATCGTCGAGTCGAGCCGCGTCGGCGTCCGCAAACCTGATCCGCGCTTCTATTCGCTGGCGTGCGACGCCCTCGGTGTCACGCCGGTCGAGTGCGTCTACCTCGACGACCTCGGTATCAACCTCAAGCCGGCCAAGGCGATGGGCATGACGACGATCAAGTTCATCGACCCGGGCGACGCGCTCGCCGAGTTGAAGGGCCACCTCGGGCTGTGAAGCGGCTCGCGGCGGTGGCGCTGCTCCTGACCGGTCTGGCGGCGTGCGGCAAGGACGAACCGAAGCTCGCCGACCCCGTCACGACGGCGCCCCAGGCGATCACCGCGCCGAACGATTCGACGCCGACGACGACACCCACCACGACACCGACGACGTCGCCGACGACCCCGACGACACTGATCGAGCCGGATGCGTCGACGCCGGCGGCCAGCGGGTGCGGCAATGCGCCCGAGGGTGGGGCGGCGCAGATCACGCTCAATCCCGACGTGCCGTCGCCGCGCTGCGTCATCGTGCACTCCGAGAACCAGCTCACGTTCGTGAACAACACCGCCGCGCCCCAGACCGTCGACCTGGGATACGACCACGCGACGCTCCAGCCCCACGAGACCCACGCCTTCCCCGAACACGTCGGTGACTACTGGGCCCGCGGCGTGCACCGCGTCAACACGTCGCTGTACGCCGGGTCAGGCCCGGAGGTGTGGCTCCAGGGTTAGACGGTGAGCGCCCGGTCGTACAGGTCGGCTTGCTCGATGGCGTGGCTGGCGGCGGAGCCCGCAGCGGGCGAACCCGACTCGACGCGGGTCACCTCGATGATGGGGAACTCGTCACCGACGACGCGCGCGAGCTTGCCCCGCAGGTACGTGAACGCGCCCATGTTGCGCGGCTCTTCCTGGAGCCATACGACGTCCTGGATGTGAGCGTACTTGTCGAGAATCGCCGCGATCTGTTCCTCGGGCCACGGGTAGAGCTGCTCCACCCGGACGATCGCCACGGGCGCACTGCGCTTGTCGCGCTCCTCGGTGACCTGTACGGCGACCTTGCCGCCGGCAAACACCACGCGGCGCACGCTGTCGGGATCGGTGATGGACGCGTCGTCGAGCACTTCGTGGAAGCGACCCTCGACGAGATCCTCGATCGGCGAGTACGCCTCCTTGCGTCGCAACAGCCACTTCGGGCTCATGATCACCAGCGGCTTGCGCCGGTCGCCGCGCACCTGGCGACGCAGGATGTGGAAGTACTGCGCCGCGGTGGTGGGTGACGCCACGGTGATGTTGTCCTCCGCGCACGCGCCGAGGAATCGTTCGAGGCGCGCACTCGAGTGCTCCGGGCCCTGGCCTTCGTAGCCGTGCGGCAGCAGCAGCACCAGACCCGACGTCTGCTGCCACTTGTCCTCGGCCGCCACGAGGAACTGGTCGATGATGATCTGGGCGCCGTTGGCGAAGTCGCCGAACTGCGCCTCCCAGGCGACCAGCGCGTCCTTCTGCACGACGGAGTAGCCGTACTCGAAGCCGAGCGCCGCGTACTCCGACAGCAGCGAGTCGTAGATGAAGAAGCGGCCCTGGTCGGGACCGAGATCCCACAGCGGCACGTGCTCGACACCCGTGTGGTAGTCGACGAGCACGGCGTGGCGATGACTGAACGTGCCGCGCCGCGTGTCCTGACCGGCGATGCGCACGTCGGTGCCTTCGATGAGCAGCGAACCGAACGCCATCTGTTCACCGAGTGCCCAGTCGACGTGACCCTCGGCGTAGAGCTTGGCGCGGGCTTCGAGCTGCTTCTGCAGCTTGGGGTGCACGGTGAAGTTCGGCGGGAACTCGTGCACCGCCTGGGCCACGCGGTCGAGCACGTCCCGGGCGACGCCCGTCAACGGTGAGAGCGCCACGACGGTCGGCGGCGGCGCCGGCAGGCTCGTCGGCATCGGCCGCTTCGACTCCCGCGTCTCTTCGAGCGCCGCTTGCAGACGCGCCGAGAAGTCGTCGAGCATGCGCTCGGCGTCTTCCATCGTGAGGTCGCCGCGCTTGACGAGGGCTTCGGTGTACAGCTTGCGGACCGACCGCTTCTGCTCGATGCGCTCGTACATCTGCGGCTGCGTGTAGCTCGGCTCGTCGCCTTCGTTGTGACCGAAGCGGCGGTAACACACCATGTCGATCACGACGTCCTTCTCGAACGCCTGCCGGAACGCGAACGCCAGCTTGGCGACGCGCACGCACGCCTCAGGGTCGTCGCCGTTCACGTGGAAGATCGGCGCCTGCACCATCTTGGCGACGTCGGTGGCGTACACCGACGAGCGCGCCGACTCGGGCGACGTCGTGAAACCAACCTGGTTGTTGATGACGAGGTGCACCGTGCCCCCGGTGCGGTAGCCCGGCAGCATCGACAGGTTGAGCGTCTCGGCGACGACGCCCTGGCCGGCGAACGCCGCGTCGCCGTGGATCAACAGGCTCATGACGGTGGCGCCGCGCTTGGTGTCGTCCCAGTTGGGGAACAGGTCCTGCTTGGCCCGCGCCATGCCTTCGACGACGGGGTCGACGGCTTCGAGGTGCGACGGGTTCGACGCCAGCGTGACGGCGATCGGCAGGTCGTGGCGACCGGTGAAGGTGCCCACTGCGCCCTTGTGGTACTTCACGTCGCCCGAACCCTGGACGGTGTCGGGATCGAGGTCGCCTTCGAATTCGCGGAACAGCTCGCGGTAGCTCTTGCCGATGACGTTGGTCAGCACGTTGAGGCGACCTCTATGAGCCATGCCGAGCACGGCTTCACCGACCCCGGCGGCCGCCGCTTCGTCGATCACCGTCTCGATGAGCGGGATGGCGGACTCGCCGCCTTCGAGGCCGAAACGCTTCTGGCCGATGTACTTGGTGTGGAGGAACTTCTCGAAGGCCTCCGCCGCGTTGAGCCGAGACATGATCCACTGCTGCTCGTCGGTCGTGAGCTGCGTCGAGACGCCCTCGACGTGCTCCTGGATCCAGCGCTTCTGATCCGGCTCCTGGATGTGCATGTACTCGACGCCCACGGTGCGGCAGTACGCGTCGCGCAGCAACCCGAGGATGTCGCCCAACGTCATCACGTCGCGCCCGGCGAGCCCGTCGGCGTAGAACTCGCGGTCAAGGTCCCACAGCGTGAGCCCGTAAGTGGCGGGGTCGAGCTCGGGGTGCATGTGCGGGTCCTTGGCCGCCAGCGGGTCGAGGTCGGCGATGAGGTGGCCGCGCACCCGGTACATGTTGATCAGCGTGTGGACGTGGACCTGCTTGGCGTA
This sequence comes from Acidimicrobiales bacterium, assembly GCA_035546775.1. Taxonomy (NCBI): domain Bacteria; kingdom Bacillati; phylum Actinomycetota; class Acidimicrobiia; order Acidimicrobiales; species Acidimicrobiales bacterium. Next base: position 11,053 of record DASZWD010000060.1, on the reverse strand, counting down.
GCGCGACCGTTCCTCGTCGAGGCTGTCGCCCGTGGCGTCGCGCCGCCACCGCACCGGCTCGTAGGGCACCCCCATCGAGCGGAAGATGTCGTCGTAGAAAGCTTCCTCGCCGAGGAGGAACTTGTGCACCCACTGGAGGAACTCGCCCGACTCGGCGCCCTGGATGATGCGGTGGTCATAGGTCGACGTGAGGGTCATGACCTTGCTCACGCCGAGCTTGGCCAGCGTCGAGGGATCGGCCGCCTGGTACTCGGCCGGATAGTCGAGCGAACCGACGCCGACGATCGCTCCCTGGCCTGGCATGAGCCGCGGCACCGAACTCACGGTGCCGATGGTGCCGGGGTTGGTGAGGCTCATGGTGGCGCCGGCGAAGTCGTCCGGGGTGATCTTGCCGGTGCGCACTTTGCGGATCAGCTCTTCGTAGGCGGACCAGAAGCCGTGGAAGTCGAGGTGGTTGGCGTTCTTGATGACGGGCACCAGCAACGTGTGGGAGCCGTCGGACTTCGTCTGGTCGACGGCGAGGCCAAGGCCCAGGTTCTTGTGCGTGACCACGCGCGCCGGGTTGCCGTCGACGAACGATGAGTTCATCACCGGCACCTTGTTGGCGGCGCGCACGATGGCGTAGCCGATGAAGTGGGTGAAGCTCACCTTGCCGCCGCGGGTGCGGCTCAGGTGGTTGTTCAGGATCTTGCGGTTGACCTCGAGCAGCTTGGCCGGGACCTGGCGCACCGAGGTCGCCGTCGGCACGCCGAGGCTCTGCTCCATGTTGACGACGATGCGCGCCGCCGCCCCCCGCAAGGGGACCCCTTCGGGTTCCTCGCTCTCCGAACTGGTGCTGTCCACGACCGGTTTCGGGGGCTGGGCAGGACCAGTTGGCGCCGCGGCGGGCGGTGCCGGCGCCACAGGCGCCGGCGAAGAACCGTTCGTTACCGGTGCTGCGTTCGGCCGGTAGTCAGCGAAGAACTCGCGCCAGCTTTCGGGCACGGAGTTCGGGTCGGCCTTGTACTGGTCGAACATCTCCTCGACCAGCCATTCGTTCGGTCCAACGTCAGCCATTGTGTGGCCAAGGTTACCGGCCGATCGTCACACCTCAGGCTTTGCGGCGGAAGGGCGCAATCAGGGCGTGCACAACCCAGTAGCCCAGCGTCACCGGATACAGGATCGTGGCCAGGCGAGCGAACTTGCCGACCTGGCGCAAGCACAGGCTGATCGAGAACACCGCCGCGGCGTAGAGGGCAAAAGTGGCCCACGACGGGTCGGCGACAAAGCGCACCGCGCACAGCGCCACGGTGATGAAGAACACCATCGCGCCGACGAGCGCCAGGGGCTGTTCCTGCGTGTCGCGCTCCGCCCAGCCTTCCGCCACGCGCTCGGCCACGACGTGGCCGCCGAGGTACACCTTGGGCGGCGCGTCGTCGGACGCGTCGGGTCGCCGCGCCACCAGCCCCGTCGGCGGCGCGGACGGCGCCATCGTCATCGCTTCGTACAAGACGAAGAAGGTCGCCAGGGCTTCTTTGCGCGTGGCCGTCTTGCGCCACGGGTACACCGCGATCGACGGGTTGTCCTCGAGCGCGGTGGCGATGCGCAGCAACGCCTCGGGCGTCGCCAGCTGCACCGTCGGCGCCATCGTCACGGTGGAGCCGCCGGCGTTCGCCGGCAACGGCCGCTGCGTCGGCAGTTCCGCCGGCTGCCCCTCGACCAGCACCGTGATGTCGACCGTCGCCTGCGGCGACACGACGACAGGACCGGGAGCAGCGGGCAGACGCGGTAGGCGCGCCAGCAGCAGCGGGCCGAGCACGAGGCCGGCCAAAAGCAGCAGCGTCAGCAACTAGTCGGCCCAGGCCTTGAGCTTCTCGAGATCGGTGATGGCGTTCGGGCCGCCGGCGGTCACCTGGAGGTTGGTGACCCCCGCTTCCTTGAACGCCGCGATCTTCTCCTTGATGTATCCCTCGGGGCCGACGAGCGTCATCGACTCGAGCATCTCGGCCGGCACCACCGCCGCGGCTTCCTGCTTCTTGCCGTCGAGGTAGAGGTCCTGGATTTCCTTGGCTTCTTTTTCGAAGCCGTAGCGGCAGGCGAGTTCGTTGTAGAAGTTCTTGCCCCGCGCCCCCATGCCGCCGATGTAGAGCGCCAAGGCGGGACGCATGAAGTCGCGCAGACCCTCGACCCCGTCGCCGATGGCGAGCAGGCCGCCGGCAACCACGTCGAGTTCGGGCAGCGACGGGTCGCGTTTCGCCTTGCCGGCCTTGAGCGCGTCGCCCCACACCATGTGTGCCTTCTCGGGCATGAAGAAGATCGGCATCCAACCGTCGGCGATCTCGGCGGTCATCGTCACGTTCTTCTCACCGATGGCGGCCACGTAGATCGGGATGTTGGCCCGTACCGGATGGTTGATCAGCTTGAGCGCCTTGCCGAGGCCCGTCCCCTGACCTTCGGGCAAGGGCAAGTTGTAGATGCCCTTGTGCTCGACGGGCTCGCGGCGCCACATCATCCGGCAGATCTCGATGATCTCGCGGGTGCGGGCCAGCGGCCGGTCGTACGGCAGTCCGTGGAAACCCTCGATGACCTGCGGGCCCGACGCGCCGAGACCGAGAATGGCCCGACCGTTGCTGACGGCGTCGAGACCGGCGGCCGTCTGGCCCAGGCACGACGGCGTGCGCGAGTAGATGTTGAGGATTCCCGAGCCGATGTTGACGGTGCTGGTCTTGGCCGCGAGGTAGCCCATGAGGCTCACGGCGTCGAACGAGTAGGCCTCGGCGACCCACACGGTGTCGATGCCGGCGGACTCGAGTTGCGCGACCTGGTCGGCGGCAGCGACCACGTCGCCGGCGTAGTTCACTGCGGTGGAAATCTTCATGGGCGCAGCCTCGCGACAACTTGACCGGTTGGTCAAGTACGGTGAGCGACCACATGGCTGAATACCGCAAGAGCGAGCAGGCGCCCGCCACCGCCGACGTCGTCGACCTCGGCCAAAACGTGATCCGGATGCAGCTGCCGATCCAGATGCCGGGCCTCGGCCACGTCAACATGTACGGCCTCGTCGACAACCGCGGCCTCGCCATCATCGACGTCGGCGTGCCGGGGCCGAACACGTGGAAGTGGGTCAAGTCCCACCTCAAGAACGCCGGCTACAAGCTGAGCGATGTGCACACCGTGCTCGTCACCCATTCGCACCCCGACCACTTCGGCTGTGCCGGACGGCTGGCGACCGAGGCCAACGCCCAGCTCGTCACGCACAACAACTTCCGCACGTTCTGGAGCAACGCCGATGCGCCGTGCAACCACGGCGACACCGACATGGCCCACGACCACTCGCTGCCCGAGGGCAACCCGTTCCTGGACCCAAACCCGTGGGACGGCGAGACCCGCGAGGTCGGCCCACCACGCGGGCGCCGTCTGCAGTTCCGCCTGATGCGCTCGCGCATCTTCGGCAACTACCGCCTGCCCGAACCGGCGCGACGCGTCCGCAACGGCGACGTGCTGCGCCTGGCGGGCCGCGACATGTTCGCGGTGCACACGCCGGGCCACACGCTCGACCACTTGTGCATCCACGATCCCGAGGGCGGCTTCGTCTTCACCGGCGATCATGTGCTGCCCCACATCACGCCCTACATCTCGGGCATCGCCAGTGGCAGCAACCCCCTGCTCGACTACTTCGCGTCGCTCGAGCGCACCGCCGCTCTACCTGACGTGCGCTGCGCGTTGCCGGCCCACGGCGTCGTCATCGACGACGCGGCACAGCGATGCCGCGAGATCATCGAGCACCACGAGGAGCGCTTCGACCGCCTGCGCAAGGGCTCGGCCGAATTGGGCAAGCCGGCCACGGTGCGCGAGCTGTCCACCTTCCTGTTCCACCCCGACAAGATCGGGCACATGGCCGACGGCGAGTGCTACGCCCACCTGGAGTTCCTGCGCCAGGCCGGCCGCGCCGACATGACCGTCGAAAACAACGTCAAGCGATACGAGGTGACCGCATGATCAACGTCGAGAAGTTCGAAGCCCGCGTCCGTCGTGAGGTCGACGCCGGACTGTTGCCGTCGTGCCAATGGGCCTTCGGCCTCGACGGCGAGATCGTGTCGTCCGGTGTCCTCGGCGACGCCGACGAGGACACGCGCTACACGATCTTCTCGGCGACCAAGGCGCTCGTGGCCTCGACGGTGTGGACGTGTATCGCCGAAGGGTCGATCAAGGTCGACGCGCGCGTCGCCGACTACATCCCCGAGTTCGCCAGCAACGGCAAGGACGACATCACCGTCGAGCAGGTGATGCTGCATACCTCCGGCTTCCCCCGCAACGGGTGGGACATGGAGATGGCCACCTCGGAAGGCCGGCGCAGTCGCTTCGCCAACTGGAAGACCAACTGGGAGCCGGGGACGCGCTACGAGTACCACGCGACGACCGCGCACTGGGTGCTCGCCGAACTCATCGAGGTGGCGACGGGGCAGAACTTCCTCGACGTGATCGAGCAACGCGTCACCACACCGATCGGCATCCCGCGGGTGCTCGGCATTCCGGAAAGCGACGGCGACAACATCGCCACGCTCGTCAACGTCGGCGAGCCGATTTCGCCCGACGAGATGGAAGCGACGTTCGGCGTGCGGGAGTTCCCGGCGACGGAGGTGACACCCGAGGCGCTCCTTTCGTTCAACCAGCCGGCGCGCCGCGCCCTCGGTGTGCCCGGTGGCGGCGGCGTCACCACGGCGCGTAACTACGCGCTCTTCTACCAGGAGCTGCTCCACAACCAGAAGGGCATCTGGGATGACGACGTGTTGCGCGACGCCACGTCGAAGGTGCGCAACAGCTTCGGCGACCCATTGTTCAACACGCCGGCCAACCGAGCCCTCGGCGTCATCATCGCCGGCGACGACGGCAAGGCGAGCATGCGCGGCTTCGGCAAGACCCAGTCGCCCCGCACCTTCGGCCACAACGGCGCCGGCGGCCAGATCGCCTGGGCCGACCCCGAGTCCGGGCTGTCCTTCGTCTACCTGACCAACGGTCTCGACCAGCACATGATCCGCGAAGCCAAGCGCGGCGTCGCCCTGTCCTCCCTAGCCGCCGAAGTCACCCAGCCCTAAGCGCCCGAACTGGGCGCGTCAGATGGTGTTTTGCGCCATATGACGCGCCCAGTTCGGTTTGCGTTCGGCGGCGATTACGCGATTCTCAGGGTCGGGAGGACGGTGCCGGGTGGGCCGTCGTCGACGATGCGGCCGTCGTCGACGACCAGGACACGGTCGGCGATCTCGACGGTCGACAGGCGGTGGGCGATGATCACCGCGGTGCGGTCGGCGAGCAGGGTGTCGAGCGCCGCCTGCACCAGACGCTCGGTGGGCAAGTCGAGCGACGACGTAGCCTCGTCGAGGATCAGCACCTTGGGATCGGCGAGGAAGGCGCGGGCGAACGACACCAGCTGCTTCTGCCCCGACGACAGGCGCCCGCCGCGCTTGGCGACGTCGGTGTCGTAGCCCTCGGGGAGCGCGGCGATGAAGTCGTGGGCGCCGATGGCGCGCGCCGCGGCCTCGATCTCGGCGCGCGAGGCATCTGGACGGCCGAGTCCGATGTTCCACGCGATCGACCCTTCGAACAGGAACGACTCCTGGGTGACGGCGACCACCGCGCGCCGCAGGTCGTCGTCGGCAAGATCGCGCAGGTCGATGCCGTCGAGCCGCACCGCGCCCTGCGTCGGGTCGTAGAACCGCGACAGCAGACGGGCGATCGTCGACTTGCCGGCGCCGGTACGGCCGACGAGGGCGATCGTCGTCCCGGCCTCGATGCGCAGATCGACGTCGTGGAGCACGGGACGACCGGGGCGGTATTCGAAGGTGACGTGGTCGAACTCGACGCCGCCGTGCAGCGACGACGCGTCGGCCGGCTGCAACGGCTCGAGCACCGTCGGCGCCTCCTCCAACACGCCCGACAGCTTCTCGAGCGCGGCGGCGGCTGACTGGAAGATCGAATAGAACTGCGAGATCTCCTGCACCGGCTCGAACAGCTGCTTGATGTAGAGCAGGAACGCCGCGAGGGTGCCGATGGTGACGTCGCCCTGGATGACGCGCCAGCCGCCCACCAGCAACAGGCCCGCCGCCGCGCAGTTGCCGATCACGCGCGACCCGGGCCCGTAGACCGCGCCCAGCCGCATCGACCACACGTTGGCGCGGCGGTACTTGTCGTCGAGGTCCGCGAAAATCGCGTCGTTGCGCGGCTCGCGCCGGAAGGCGGCGACCGCCCGCATGCCGCCGACGGTCTCGACGAACTGCACGATGACGCCGGTCACGCCCTCGCGCGTCGCGCGGTACGCCAGCGCCGAGCGCGTCCGGAACCACCACGTGAGGGCGATCACGAAGGGCAGCGAACTCAGCGCCACGAGAGCGAGCGGCACGTCGAGGTACAGCATGAAGGCCGTGATGCCGACGAGGTAGAGCACCGACCACGACAGCGTCGTGAGGCCGTAGTTCAACAACTCGGCGAGCGCCTCGACGTCGGAGGTCAGCCGCGAGATCACGCGGCCCGACGTGTAGCGCTCGTGGAACGAGATGCTCAGGCGCTGGAAGTGGTCGAACAACCGGCGGCGCAGTTCGAGCAGCACCTTCTGGCCGATCGAACCCGTCAGGTAGTTGAACTCGTAGTCCGCCACCGCGGCGATGGCGGCGCACAACACGAACAGGCCGACGGTGACGAGCAGGTGCGCCGGGCTGCCGCCGTGCATCATGCGCGGGATGCCGTCGTCGAGGGCGCGCTTGACGAGGTAGGGCCCAGCGAGGCTGCACAGGCTGTAGACGGTGATGACGGCGATCGACTCCGACAGTTCACGCTTGTGCGGTTGCAGCAGCGAGAAGAGCAGCCGCTTGCTGCGGCCGCGCAGGAACGCGCCGAGCGACGAAGTGACGTCGTCGATGTCCTCGGCCGCGACCCCCCGCCAGTCGGCCTCGTTGGGCGTGGCCGCGTCGTTAGGCAGCGTCATGGTCCAGCACCTCCGTTTCGTCACCGATGACGGCGGCGTACGCCGGGTTCGTGGCCAGCAGCTCCGCGTGCGTGCCCGTCGCGGCGATGCGGCCGTCGTGCAGGAAGGCGACGCGATCGGCGAGGGCGACGGTCGACGGGCGGTGCACGGCGATGATGGCGGTGACGTCGCGCAGCACCTGGTGCAGCGCCTCGTGCACCGCTTGCTCGGTGCGCACGTCGAGGGCCGACAGCGGGTCGTCCATCACGAGTACCGCCGGCTTGCCGACGACGGCGCGCGCCAGGGCCAGCCGCTGGCGCTGCCCGCCCGACAGCGAGATGCCCTGCTCGCCCACCCGCGTGTTGAGCCCCCACGGCAACTCGTGGACGAACGACGCACTGGCGACGTCGAGCGCTTCGGCCAGTTCGCCGTCACCGAGATCGGGGGAACCGAGCAACACGTTCTCGCGCACCGACGCCGAGAACAGCGTGGGGTCGTCGAAGGCGACCGATACGCGCGCCCGCAACGACTCGAGTGTGAGCTCGCGCACGTCGACGCCGTCGAGCAGCACGCGCCCTTGGCTCGCGTCCGAGAGTCGACCGATCAGCGCCAGCAGCGTCGTCTTGCCCGACCCGGTGGCGCCGACGAGCGCCAGCGTTTCGCCCGGCTGGATCTCGAGGTTGACGTCGCGCAGCACCGCGGTGTCGGCACCCGGGAAGGTGAAGCCAACGTGGTCGAAGCGCACCGACGCCGGACCGGCGGCCTTCGCGTCGACGGCGTCAGGCGCGTCGGCGATCGTGGCCTTGGTGTCGAAGACCTCGTAGATGCGCTGCGCCGCCGTGGCCGCTTCCTCGCCCATGGACAGGATTTCGCCCAGCGACTCCACGGGCCACACCAGCAGGATGAGGAGCGAGAAGAAGGCAACGAGGTTGCCGGGCGACAGCGAGGCGTGCGACACCGCGTACGCGCCGCCCAGCAGCACCATCGCCTGCACCAGCTTGGGCATGAGGCCCAGCAGGCCGAAGAAGCGGGCCCGCAGCCGCGTTTGCTCCATCGACGTGTCGTGGATCGCCGTCGCGGCGGTCATGAACTTGGCGAGCATCGTCTCGCGCCGGCCGTACGCCTTGATGACGCGCACGCCCTGCGCCGCCTCCTCGATCTGCGTCGTGAGGTCGCCGATCTGGTCCTGCACGCGGCGCGTCACGGTGCCGTACGTGGCGTTGAACTGCTTCGAGATGAAGATGACGGGCAGGAAGCCGACGAAGGTGAGCACGGCCAGACCGACGTGGCGCGTCGCCAACTCGGCGCACACGTAGAGAAACGTGAACGTGTTCACGAACAGGAAGACGAGACCGAAGCCGATGAAGCGGCGGATGACCGACACGTCGCTGTTGGCCCGCGACAGCAGCTGGCCCGTCTGCCAGCGGTCGTGGAACGCCAGGTCGAGGCGCTGCACGTGGGCGTAGAAGTCGTTGCGCATCGCCGTCTCGAGGTCGGTGGCGGCGTAGGCGAGCATGATGCGACGAACGAAGGCGAGGCCGCCATCGACGACGCCGACCGACAGCGCCAGCAGCGCCAGCGGTGCGACCCCCGGCCGGTGGTGGTGGCTGAGCGGCCCGTCGATCATTCGCTGGGTGACGAGCGGCAGGTAGGCGGCGACCACCGTGCCGCCCATGGCAGCCAGTGTCATCAGGATCATCGATCGCAAGTGCGGCCGGACGTAACTCCGCACTCGCCAGAGAGCTTGTAGATGCATTGGTGACCTTCCCCCAGTCCATCGAGCAGTCTGCCGCTTTGGCCGAATGCCAGGCACGTGATTTATTGGACGGCGCATGCCCGACACCTACAGCCACGGCCACCACGAATCGGTGCTGCGCAGCCACCGCAACCGGACCGTCGACAACTCGGCCGCCTACCTGATTCCGCACCTGCGCGCGGGCCTCGACGTTCTCGACGTGGGTTGCGGCCCGGGCTCGATCACCGTCGACCTCGCGACGCGCGTGGCGCCCGGCCGCGTCATCGGTATCGACGCCGCGGACGACGCAATTGCCGCGGCACGCGCCCTCGGCGCCGAGGGCGTGGCGTTCGCCGTCGGCGACGCCTACAACCTCGACTTTCCCGACGCGTCGTTCGACGTCGTGCACGCCCATCAGGTACTCCAGCACCTCACCGACCCCGTCGCCGCCCTGCGCGAATGGCGGCGCGTCCTCAAACCCGGCGGCATCGTGGCGGCGCGCGACGGTGTCTATTCGAGCTTCGCCTGGTACCCCGCCGACCCCGTGCTCGACCGCTGGCTGGCGCTGTACCACCAGCTGACCGACCACAACGCGGCGGAGGCCGACGCCGGCGTGTTCCTCCCCCACTGGGCCGCCGAGGCGGGCTTCGACGACGTCGTGTTCAGCGCGTCGAACTGGGCCTACGCCACGCCCGAGACCCGGCAGTGGTGGGGCGGATTGTGGGCCGACCGTGCCCTCGAATCGTCCTTCGCCACCCAAACGCTGGAATATGGGTTGACCACGCCCGGCGAACTCGAAGAGATTGCTGCGGCGTGGCGCCGCTGGGCGGCGCAACCGGACGCCAGCTTCATCGTCGTGCACGGCGAAGTCATCTGTAGGAAGTAGCCGCCGTGGGCGCAATAAATGTCGACAAGTTGGCGTACCAGGTCCCGGGTGGCCGGACGCTGTTCAAAGACGTGTCCTTCACCGTCGGCAACGGCACCAAGACGGCGCTCGTGGGCGACAACGGCGTCGGCAAGACCACGCTGCTGCGCCTGATCGCGGGCGACGACATCGAGGGCAAGGTGCTCGAGGGCACGATTCGCATCGACGGCCGCCTCGGCGTCATGCGCCAGCTCGTCGGCATGCGCGGCCAGATGGAGACGGCCACCGACTTGCTGATCACGCTCGCGGAACCCGAGCAGACGCGCGCCGCCCTCGAGCTCAAGGCGGCCGAAGCGGCGCTCGCCGAGGACCCGTCGGAACGCAACGGGATGCGCGTCGCCCACGCCGTCACCAAGTGGGGCGACGTCGGCGGCTACGACCTCGAGATCGTGTGGGACGCCGCCGCGCTGGCCTCGATCCGCCAGCCCTACGACCAGATCAAGGACCGTCCGCTGACGACGTTCTCGGGCGGCGAGCAGAAGCGCCTCGCCCTCGAAGTGCTGCTGCGCAGCGAGGCCGACATCCTCCTGCTCGACGAGCCCGACAACTTTCTCGACGTGCGAGGCAAGAACTGGCTCGCCGAGCAGATCCGGGCGTCGAGCAAGACGATCCTCTACATCACCCACGATCGCCAGCTGCTCGCCGACTCGGCGTCGCGCGTGCTCACCCTCGAAGGCTCGGGCGCCTGGACCCACGGTGAGGGCTTCGCCACGTACCACGCGGCGCGCCAGGCGCGTCTCGCCAAGCTCGACGACGACTTCAAGCGCTGGCAAGACGAGCGCGACCGGCTCAAGAACTACATGCGGATCATGAAGATCCGCGCCGGCATGTCGGATGCGAACGCGGCGCGCGCCCGCGCCGCGGAGACGCGCTTCAAGCGCTTCGAGGCCGAGGGCCCGCCGCCGGAAGCGGCGAAGGAACAGAACATCAAGATGGAGCTCGGCGGCGGGCGCACCGGCAAGCGCGTCGTCATCCTCGAGGACCTCGCCATCGACGGGCTGACCGATCCGTACACCGGCGAGATCTGGTTCGGCGAGCGCGTCGCCGTCATCGGCCCGAACGGCACCGGCAAGACCCACTTCCTCAAGCTGCTCGCCGGCCAGGACATCGGCCATGAGGGCAAGGCCGAACTCGGCGCCCGCGTCGTGCCCGGCCACTTCTCCCAGACCCACGATCACCCCGAGCTGATCGGCCAGTACGTGGTCAAGATCCTCCAAGCGCGCGGCCTCACGCTCGGCCAGGCGATGGCGCGCCTGCGTCGCTACGAACTGCAGAACCAGGCCGAGCAGCCCTTCGAGACGCTCAGCGGAGGCCAGCAGGCGCGCCTGCAGGTGCTGCTGCTGGAGCTGTCCGGCGCCACGCTGCTGCTGCTCGACGAACCGACCGACAACCTCGACCTCGTTTCCGCCGAAGCGCTCGAAGACGCGCTCGCGTCCTTCGAAGGCACGGTTATCGC